>MIBM01000239.1:0-147 GCA_001830645.1 Spirochaetes bacterium RIFOXYC1_FULL_54_7 | reverse complement strand
TGTTATCCGCATTGGACGTAGATCCAAGCGGAGCGGTACAAGCTGTCAATCCAGACAGAATGGCAGAGGTAGACAGAAAGATTGCCAGTAATCGAAACATGGTTGCTTGGTTGTGCTTCATATATGTTTCGGCTCCTATTTCGTGAA
>MIBM01000238.1:844-7899 GCA_001830645.1 Spirochaetes bacterium RIFOXYC1_FULL_54_7 | reverse complement strand
TTTCGTCGCCGAGCCATGAAAAAGTCAATAAATCCGCTGCAGACACACCGGATGCGTCCCAGGCGTACAAGGCCTGGAACGCAAGGATGCGGGCTTTCCTCCGCGATGCCATCTTAGATCTTGCCTATGATCTTGATATCGGCCTGCTTGCGTAGCTGCACGAAAAGCTCTTCAAGGGCCTTCTTGATGAAGTCGCTTTCCCTCTGCTGGGCTAGCAACTGCCCGATGTAATCCTGAACACTGCCCTGCTGTCCTAGTCTGTAGGTATCAGATAGTTCAAGCTGTCTCTGTGGATAGTATTCCAGCCTTCGGACGATCCACCATCCTGCCTCATTCTCGAAGGGAGCAGAATTGGTGCCATCCTTGAGGGAGAATACGGTGTCGAAGAACTTCTGGCCAAACTGGCCTATGAAATTCTCGTTACGCTCAAAGAAGAGGGCATCCTTGCTGGCGGTGTAACCATTTCCCTGTGCCCTGAGACGAAGGGTATCAAAGGCCTCCCCACGATCAAGACGTTCAGACAGATCCTTAATCAAAGCCGCACCTTTAGTGCGCTCCGCTTCGGTACGGTCCTTGTAGGGATAGAACAGAAACGCTATGCGAACGGTGTCGGGACGCACCAGTCTTGACTTGTACAATTCATAGGTCTTGATGACTTCATCTATGCCAATCGGAGGAATGGCAGCAATTTCCTTGCTCTTGGTGGCCATCAACCAGCGCTGGAGCAGGATCTGCTTGCGGTAATAAGAGCGTAGATCTGCCACCGGTATACCCTGGTTAGCCAGATAAGCCTCGAATTGTTCATTTGTGACATTGGTGCCAAGTTGTCCCTTCACCTGGGCCAGATAGGCGTCCACCTCGGCATCGCTGGCCTTGATCCCATCCCGCTCGCACATCTGGTAAAAAAGTATATCATTCACCACGGAATCAAAAAATCCCTTTCGGTCAACATCATTCAACTTGGTTTTTCTTAATTCTTCGACCCTGGCAACATCGTCACGGAATTGCTTGTCGTTGATTATTTCTGTCTTGGTAAGTTTAACCGTAGCCAACGGAGTTCCCAAGGCGGTACCCAATGGCTGGGAAAATACAGGCAGACCGATCGAAACGAGCAAGGCCAGTATGGCGAATCGCATTTTCATGTAGTACTCCAAAGGAAAACAAGGCTATCAGGCAACCTAAGCGCTTTACCACGCGGCCGGAAGCCTCAGCAGTATAACACCCGGTATCAGAGCAGGTTAACGGAAAAGCTCATGCTTGTTCAAGAACCAGTGTATTGTGCAAGTTTTGACTGCATGGCTTTCAGGCCAGGCAGACGTGGTTTCAGGGCCGCGGCACGGGCAAGGGCATCGGTGGCTTCATGGAGATGCCCCAGCTTCAGATGCAGATCCGCAGTCTTGCGCAGGAACTGGGCATCTGTCTCGGCGGAACAGCGAAGGGAGCAGGCTTCAACAAGGAGTTCCAGGAAGGCATCTGGTTCAAGGACACGGGACAATTCATCAAGAACCAGTTTACGGAAGCGGCCGAGTACTACTTCATAGAAGTACCCGAATCCCGATGACTTCTGTTCCATGCGTATCAGCTTGACCATGACCTGGTAGGCATCGACATAGCGGCCACGCCGGGCATATTCTTCGGCAATGCAGAATTCGGCATCCATGGCCTCAGGCCGTTCAAAAAAACGTTCCAGCCGTCCCTGATCCCTGGAGCGGTTGCGGTCGTATAATTGGAGTGCCTCATCCTCCAGACCATGGAGGAGATCATAAAATATGAGCTTGGCTACATACTCCGGCTCATCCAGGCGCTCCTTGAGCCAGACCCGGTAATCGAACTCGGCTCCAGGAGCCGAATTCACTATCCTCAGGCGGCCGCGGTCATACTCGCGCCGTTTTCTGGGATCTGAGAGCACGGAATATGCCTCAAGCAGGAGCCTCATGGAATCGCCTGGAGACTCTTCGACCTTGGTCTTTACCCTTTCCGGTGAACCTGAAAGATCCGGATGGAGGTGTTTGGCTTTTTTTCTAAAGGCGCTCTTGATGTCCCTGGGAGCAGCATCGGAAGGTATTCCGAGCACTCCATAGTAATCCATGAACATTGTGTACGCTCAGAAACAGGCGTGTCTACACCGGCGACAGGCTACCATAGGCAGCATCGTCGGCGTATAACAGATCATTGCAGATCCCGGGCGGACATTCTGCCTGCCGGCACAAGTTCCGGGCTCCTCCGTTACTGTCCGTCGCCGGATGGTACGGGGGCTTCCTGTGGGACGGTAAGAGCAGGTTCTGTACCCGGGAGCACCTCTGCGGGCTTGGCTTCATCGCTCCACCACTCGGTGGCCTGTTCGCCCGAAATGCGTGCAGCAGCCTCGACATCACCCATTGATCCGCGGTTGAGGACGGCAAGGCTGAAGGCAATGACGAAAAACAAGCCACCTAGAATATAGGTAAACTTCACGACCACGTTGGTGGACCTGGATCCGAATGCCGCATTCCCTGCGCCGCCAAAGAGGCCACCAAGGCCTTCACTGTCCTGATCCTGTATGACGACCATGAAAATGAGGAGGGCGCAAACAATTGCGAAAAGCACGAGAAGGATAATTCCAAATAAACCCATCTTGATTACTCCGAATGAAATACGTCTGGAACGCTGCGTTTGACCGCAGACCAACAGATAATAACCGGAATGGCGGTGGACATGCAAGGGGACCCGGGAATGCAAACGGCGAATGTTCACCAATTGCAATCCCGGATATGAAAATCAGCGGAAAGACACTATGGGGACGAAGGTTTCGGCCTTGAGGGAAGCACCACCGACCAGCGCACCATCTATGTTCGGCTTGGCCATGAGCTCGGCCGCGTTGTCGGCCTTCACCGAACCACCGTACTGGATGACCATGGCCTTGGCTGCGGCCTCTCCGTACAGAGACGTAAGAACGATCCGGATGTAGCCATGGACAGCGTCGGCATCTTCGGGAGTGGCAGTCTTCCCTGTTCCGATGGCCCAGACCGGCTCATAGGCTATGGTAACCGTAGCCAGTGCTGCTGCCGAAACGCCTTTCAGACCTTCTCTGACCTGTCCACCAACTACAGCCTCGAGTTTTCCGGCCTCGCGCTCTGCCAGGGTCTCACCTACACACAGAATGGGCTGCAGCTCTTGCTCCAGTGCCAGAAGCACCTTCCGGTTGATGAGTTCGTCCGTCTCGAGATACGAGTGCCGACGCTCCGAGTGCCCGAGTATTACAGCTTTTACGCCCAGATCCTTGAGCATGAGGGGTGAAATCTCTCCGGTATGGGCTCCCTTGGTCTCCGGCCCCATGTTCTGGGCACCAAGTACCAGTGAGCTGCCTCTGATGACCTGGGCAACCGCAGCCAAGGCTGTAAATGGCGGTGCGATCATAACCCGTTCCTTGCTTTTTCCCAATTTGGCCACCAAGTCCTGGGCCAAGGCAACAGCTTCGGAAACGGTCATGTGCATCTTCCAGTTAGCGGCAATATAATAGTTCCTCATCATTCTCTCCTATTTAACAGGCTTAGATGCCTCGGCATACTTCGATGCCGGGCAGTTTCCTGCCTTCCAGCAACTCAAGGCTCGCTCCACCGCCTGTGGAAACATGGCTCATACGGTCAGCCAGGCCTACCTTGTTCACTGCAGACACGGAATCCCCGCCCCCTACAACGGTTATGGCTCCACGATCGGTAGCCGCGGCTACCATCCTGGCCACCTCACCGGTTCCATGGGCAAAGGCTTCGAACTCGAAAACACCCACAGGTCCATTCCAGACGACACTCCTGGCATCTGCCAGTACCGTAGCGTAACGGGCCAGGGTCTTGGGTCCAACGTCCATGCCCATAAGGTCTTCTGGAATATCCACACCATTCACTGGCACTGCCTTGGCTGCAGCATCAAAGGTTGCCGCACAGACATGATCCAGGGGCAATACCAGTTCCACTCCGGCCTTCCGGGCAGCCTCGATGATCTTGAGGGCAGTATCGAGGTGATCGTTTTCAACCAAGGACTTGCCTATCTTCCGGCCTTGGGCCTTGAGGAAGGTGTAAGCCATGCCCCCACCTATGATCAGGGCCTTGGCATTGCGAAGCAGGCTTTCCAGGACAGCAATCTTTGAGCTTACTTTGGCACCACCGATGATGGCCACCAGAGGCTTTGGAGGAGCTACAATTATTGGTTCCAGGTAGCGAACCTCTTTTTCCATGAGGAATCCACCCACCGATACCGGAACGAATTTGGCAATTGAAGCAGTGGACGCATGGTCACGATGGGCGGTACCGAAGGCGTCGTTTACGAAAATCTCTCCATAGAGAGCTAGTTCTTTGGCCAACTTGTCGCGTTCTGCGGGATCGTCACTGGTTTCTTCCTTATGGAACCTGGTGTTTTCAAGCATGATGATGGTTCCATTCGGCTGGGCTTCTATGAAGTCCTTCTTTCCAAAGCAACCATCCTCACCAGCGAATACCACCGGACGGCCAAGCTTTTTAGCCAGATATTCAGCAACAGGCTTCATCCGGTGCTTACCCGCGATATAAGAGTCCTCGTTCCAGGACTTTCCGTCACGTTCGGCCTTCTCTTTAGCCTTTTTGGCATCCTTGCGGGGATCGCCCAGATGGCTCATGAGCACAAGGGTCTTAACCCCCCCGGCCATCACATGCTCGATGGTGGGGATGGCGGCGGTTATGCGGGTATCATCCTGCACGACGCCATCCTTCATGGGAACGTTGAAGTCAACACGCATCACAACGCGTTTCCCCGAAAGCTGAACATCCTTGATAGTCTTTATCATTGATCTCTCCATGGAACCAGGCTTGAAAAAAAGGCCGCCCAAGTACTACCCGGACGGCCCTGATCAATCAAACAAAGGGCCTGCTTATTTTTTCAGGCCGGACATGTGGCGAAGCATGTCCACGACGCGCATGGAATATCCCCACTCGTTGTCATACCATGAGACAAGCTTGAAGAAACGCTTCTCTCCAGGCAGGTTGTTCTGCCTGGTGGCAAGGCTATCATAGATTGACGAGCGCTCATCATGGATGAAGTCGGTAGACACCAGTTCCTCTGATGAATAGCCAAGTATGCCCTTGAGGTAGGTCTCGCTGGCTTTCTTCAGGAGTCCGTCGATCTCCTCTATGGAAGTATCACGCTCGGTCCGGACGGTCAGATCCACGACAGAGACATCGGAGGTGGGGATGCGGAATGACATACCGGTCAATTTGCCCTTGGTAGCAGGAAGAACCTCACCGACGGCCTTGGCAGCACCGGTGGTGGATGGGATGATGTTGATGGCAGCTGCCCTCCCACCACGCCAGTCCTTCTTGGAAACGCCGTCAACCACCTTCTGGGTGGCCGTATAGCTGTGGATTGTGGTCATAAGGCCGGTTTCAATACCGATGCCTTCCTTTAGAAGGACATGGACGACTGGAGCCAGACAGTTTGTGGTGCAACTGGCGTTTGATACCACATGGTGCACCGCAGGATCGTAATCCTTCTCGTTGACGCCGATTACGAAGGTCTTGATCTTCTTGGTATCGTCAGTGCTCTTGGCAGGCGCGCTTATGATTACCTTTTTGGCACCGGCGTCAAGATGCTGGTATGATTTCTCGTTTGCAAACAAACCGGTGGATTCAATCACATACTCCACACCAAGCTTTGCCCAGGGAAGGTTCTTTACTTCCCTTTCTGCCATAACACACTTGACCTCGTGGCCATTGACAACCAGGATATCATCTTCTTCAAGGGCAGGATCACTCTTCTTTGACGAGAGATCAGCCTTCATGCGACCATGTACAGAGTCGTAGCGAAGCTGGTAGGCAAAGTACTTTGCGTCGGTTGAAACATCGACTACGGCGACAACATCTACCTTGTTCTTGCCGAGGAGTCCCTGCTCTACGAGAGACTGGAAAACGAGCCGGCCGATACGGCCGAAGCCATTGATGGCTACTTTCATTCTTTTCCTCCTGAAGGATGCTTTTGTTACACAAACGATATTTAAGTATCCAAATCATACTGGCAAATAGAATCAAAGGTCAATGTACACAGATACAATAGAGTAAATTACCAGATAATTCAATTATATGCTTCAGCTCAAGCAGTCCTGACGCCGATACTCAGAATGTCGGATGAACCCATAGTTCCCCTCCCAGTTTGCTATGGCTATTCCGGCAGCCTGTCAGGGCGGGCCGGTCTTTGACCGGCCTTTTTTCCCCTTGCCTTGACCAAGGTGGGTGTTTCGCGTAGTCTCAAGCGGCTATGGCACCTTCCCGATTCCTATCCACAGCATTCAAGATCCTCGCTACAACGACTGTTCTTGCAGCCATCATAACCGGTGTAATTCTCGGTGTGGTTCTGGCGTCCACACGCAACATACAATCCGTAGAGAACTACACCGAGTTCGATCCAGCCCTGCCTTCCCGCATTCTGGACTCTCAAGGCAGGCTGATCACTGAGTTTGCTTCAGATGAAAAGCGTGAAATCATATCCATCAAGGATATGCCGCAGCATCTTGTAGACGCCTTGATCACCCGGGAGGATCAGTCTTTCTGGACCCATCCAGGTTTTTCCTTCCGGGATTACATGCGGGCCTTCATTGGCATCATCACCGGGAGAAACCTTGGCGGCGGTTCCACCATAACACTGCAATTATCGGGAACGCTGTATGCAGACCGCAGGGATATAAGTTTCAGACGGAAGCTCGTGGAACTGTGGTGGGCCTTGCAAATGGAACGGCGCTTTTCCAAGCAGGAAATCCTGGAAATGTACATGAACCGGATGATCATGGGACCCGGTGTGTACGGTGTCGAAGCAGCAAGTAAATACTTTTTCGGCAAGTCGGCCAGAAACATCACTGTCGCCGAATCTGCAATCCTAGTCATCCAGCTTTCCAGCCCTACCCGCTTCAATCCAATCAGGAATCCAAACATAGCCCGGGAAAGATCCCGCGAGGTTCTGAATCAGATGGTCGAGCTTGGTTTTGTTACCAGGGAAGAAGCCGACGATTCTTTTGCCCTTTACTGGGACAACTATGATTATACCAGGGTCGCCACTTC
>MIBM01000238.1:0-820 GCA_001830645.1 Spirochaetes bacterium RIFOXYC1_FULL_54_7 | reverse complement strand
ACAGTGCCGACAAATACATGTCCCGTTACCTGCAGCAGGTGAATACCGAATTCACCAAGGCAAGCTCTACCCGTCTACGGGAGGCTGAACGCCTGTACGCACCTATGTCCGAAATGCTGGGTCTGATGTTCAACCTGGAAGGCATGTTCTTCCAGGAAACCAAGGTAAAAACCAGGTCCATCGACTATTACAACAAGGATCTCAACGCCACAGTAGATGCCATGGCACTGATGTTCGGGCTTGAACCCCTCAAAGGCCTTACCAATGCAAGTTATGGCGCTACCAAGCTCACGGTGGAGCGCAACACCGTGGAAGGGACATTAGTCTCCCTGGACAACGAAAAAGGTTATATCCTTGCGCTGGTCGGAGGATCAAAATTCGATCAGTCCAATCAATTGATACGGGCAACCCAGGCAAAACTCATGCCTGGATCGTCCTTCAAGCCCCTCTATTATTCGGCGGCCATAGACAGCAGACAATTCACGCCAGGCACCCTGATATACGATGCACCGGTTATTTTCTACAACGAAGACGGAACCCCCTATATTCCCCTTAACTTCCTCGGCGAGTGGAAAGGCCAGGTCCTTGTCTGGCAGGCCTTGGCCACATCGATGAATGTACCGTCCGTAAAGGTACTGGACGCCATCGGCTTTGACGCTGCCATAAACCGGGCAGCCGCGCTTCTGAATGTCACAGGAGCCGAGAACATCCGAGCCACCTTCCCTAGGCTGTACCCCCTGGCCCTTGGAATAATCGGCACCACTCCCCTGAGTATGGCCAGGGCCTTTTCGATCTTCGCCAACCAGGGCCGTGAAATCAC
>MIBM01000237.1:1291-8355 GCA_001830645.1 Spirochaetes bacterium RIFOXYC1_FULL_54_7 | reverse complement strand
TTGTATTCACCTGATGGACTTACCACCATGGTCAACAGCCCTCAGGGACTGGAATCATTCCGTTTGCTGACTGACATGTATACAAACGGACTCATGCCCCCTGGTGCTATTGCCTACGACCGATGGGATGATATCCGGAATGCTTTTCTGTCCAAACGGCTGGCGATGTATATCACAGGCAATTGGGAGATTGGGCCCATGACCGCTGGGGCTGGCTTCGAATGGGGCATTGCTCCCCATCCCAAGCAGCGCAGCCAGTCGTCCTTTCTGGGAGGCGCGAGCCTGATCATCCCCAGCAAAGCGGCCAACAAAGATGCCGCCTGGAAGTGGATCGATTTCCTGACAAGTGCCGGCAGCATGAAATATCTTGCTGAATATGATCGTATACCGGCCCGCAATGACGCCGATACTGCGGATCACATAAAAAACAATGCCCTCTATGCTGTATTCGCCCGGGAAATCCCGCATGCTCGTTCCCATGCTTCCATTTATGCGGGAGTCATACGCAGGGAAATAGGTATCGCCTTCGATGAGGTTATGATCAATAAGCTTGATCCGAGTAAGGCTCTGAATGAAGCAGCGGCACGTATACAGAAAGAAATGCGACCTGATTTGCCTGGTAAATGATTAATTGCGTGGCTCGTCATGGCGGGCAGTAGGACGCCATGACGGGGTAAACATTTGAGCGGTACATCAAACGCTGTGAATAAAGGGGCCATGGGTGGGTAAACTGGGTATAATTTTGCATAAAAAATCTGGTTATCTGTTCATTGCCCCGGCACTGTTGCTTTTATGCACCATTGTGTTGCTGCCCATACTCTTCAGTATTGGCATGGCTTTCTTCCGCTTTGATCTTCTGCGTATAAGTCAAGGGAACCCGTTCTACGGAATCCGGCACTTTATCACAGTTCTGGCAGATGCACTGTTCTGGAATGCCTTTGGGAATACCCTGGTATGGACTGCTTCAACCGTCATCCTGCAGCTTCTGATTGGTGTGTTGTTGGCTCTGCTGCTTAACAAGCCCCTCAAAGGCAAGGTATTTTACTTCATTGCCTTGCTGATTCCCTGGGCAACACCTTCGGCTGTCGCCTCATTGTTGTGGCGTTGGCTGCTGCATGCGGATTATGGATTTGTAAATGCCCTGCTTCTGAACCTGCGTATGATCAGAACTCCAGTTCCCTGGTTGAGTACCCCTGGGTGGGCCATGTTTTGGGTCATAATGGCAAGATCCTGGAAGGAATATGCCTTCTGTATGGTAATGATTTCAGCAGCGCTGCGAACCATCCCACCCAGCCTGTATGAAGCCGCCGAGATGGATGGTGCGAATACCACGGCCCAGTTTTTTTACATCACCTTGCCATGGCTCCGGCCAACGATTGCGATCGTCACCAGCTTGCTTGCCATAGGCAGTTTCAATTGCTTCAATATGATATGGATGATGACCAAAGGCGGCCCGGTCAGGCAGACCGAGATATTATCCACCTTCATTTATCATACTGGTTTTGAGAAATTTCAATTAGGCCTCGCTTCGGCTCAATCGATAATCATGGTCCTCTTTCTTGCCTTTATCATTGTGTTTTATATGAAGCGAATGGATAATGGAGACATGAAATGAAACATGTCAGGAAGCAGCTTGATCATGCGGTGACCCATCTTTTCTTGATTATTACGTGTATATCCATCAATTTTCCCCTCTTCTGGATGATTTCTTCATCGTTTAAAACCAGTCGCGAATCCATACAGTTTCCCCCGAGTTTCCTGCCGGAGAAGTTGTCCTTTGGGAACTATATCCATACCTGGTCAAACATGAATTTCAGTCGTTATTTTTTCAATACTGTATACGTTTCGTTTCTGGCCGTTCTGATTGCCATGTCAGTCGGCACCATTGCAGGGTATGCCTTCTCTCGTTTCCGGATACGGGCCAAGCGGTATATACTGGTATTCATCCTGTTCTTCCGTATGTTGCCGCCCATACTCTTCATCATACCCCTGTTCTTTATCCTGCAGCGTCTTGGTCTGTATAATAGATTGGAAGGTGTCATACTGAGCGTGACAACCTTGGCCCTGCCTTTTGCGGTCTGGATGATGAAGAACTACATCAACACCATACCTCAGGAAATCGATGATGCTGCAATGATAGATGGGTGCTCTCGTTTTACAGCGTTTTATCGCATCATTCTTCCGTTATCAAAACCTGGTATAGTCGCCACGAGTGTATTCTGCCTGTTGACAGCGTGGAATGAGTTCATGTTCGCGAATATCCTGATCCACTCGGAATCGCGCAGAACCCTGGTCGTAGCCTTGTATTCCTATCTTGGCGATTTCAACATTGAATGGAATATGCTTATGGCCGCATCTACTATGACAATGATACCGGTGATAGTTTTTTTTGGCATCATTCACAAGAAGCTGACGGAGGGATTTGCCGGGTCAAGCATAACCGGCTAGGACGTACCGGTCTCCCATGGGTGGTCCGGAAGCATCTGGCTGGATAAGCCTGGCTTACTCCGGTCAAACCGAGAAGCTGCCCCCGGCCTTGCGCAACCGGTTCCAGGAGGGCTTGTCAAAGCTGTAGAGCCGGGCAGCCCGGTGGGCCACGCCGATCTCGTATTCCTTCAGTTCCGACAGGATGCCGTAGGAGAGGGCCTTCTTACGGAAGTTGCGCTTGTCCAGCGTCTCCCCTAGCACGGTCTCGTAGAAGCGCTGGAGCTGGGTCAGGGTGAACTTGCGGGGCAGGAACTCGAAAGCCAGGGGTTCCCGCCGGACCTTGCCGCGCAGGCTGCCAAGGGCGGTATCAAGTATGTCCCGGTGGTCAAAGGCCAGGGGCGGCAGCTCGTCAACCGGAAACCAGGCGGCATTCCTTGCGTCGGTATCCGCCTTTACCGGGTGTTCGTAGAGGTTGACTATGGCCCACCAGGCAACGGTTATCACCCGTTCCCGGGGATCCCGGCTGGGCTTGCCGAAGGCTCCCACCTGCTCTATGAAGACCTTCCTGACCCCTGTCTCCTCTTCCAGTTCCCTGCGGGCAGCGGCCTCCAGGTCTTCGTCCATCCTGACAAAGCCGCCGGGCAGGGCCCAGGAACCGGCAAACGGTTCAAGGTCCCGCTGTATGAGCAGAAGCTTGAGCTTGTCTTCGTCCAGTCCGAAGATGGCGCAGTCCACGGTGACCGCAGGATGGGGATACTGGTAGCTGTATCTGCCTTCGATTTCTGTTCCAGGCATCTTCCCTCCTGCATGCCGCAACCAGCACTATAATAGTGTATATACTACACGAATGCATTCCAGTCAATGCAAGGTCTTGACAAGAATTCACTGATAGTGTATAAACAACACTATGATAAAGACCGGCCTGGTACTAGGCAAGTTTGCACCTTTCCACCTGGGGCACGGATGCCTGATCGAAGCGGCACTGGCCGAAGCAGAGCACCTGATTGTGCTTGTCTACCAGGCAAGGCGGACGACCGCCATACCGCTGCATACCAGGGCTGGGTGGATCCGTACCCTGTATCCCCAGGTGGAGGTGATCGAGGCAGCCGATGGACCCGAGGATACCGGCTACAGCATGGAGATACAGCTCTTGCATGAAAGATTCCTTACTCGCTTGCTCGAGGGCCGCAGGATAGATGCCTTCTATTCCAGCGAGCCTTATGGAGCCCATGTCAGCCGCGCTCTTGGCTGCCTTGACCGCCGGGTGGACAGCGACAGATTGCAGGTGCCGGTTTCAGGCACGATGCTGCGGGAAGATCCCTCGTTGTGGCCCCTGTATCTGGACCCCGTAGTCCGCGCGGACCTGGTCCGGCGAATCGTATTGCTCGGCGGGCCCTCCACGGAAAAGACGAGTCTGGCCGCCGCGCTTGCACAGAGGCTGGGTGAGCCCTGGTGCCCCGAGTACGGCCGTGATTACTGGTTTGCCCACCAGGTAAACCACCGCCTTTCGATGGAAGACCTCGAGTCCATAGCCAGGGAGCAGGCCGCCCTGGAATCCCAACTGGCACTGCGGGCCAAAGCCTTCCTGCTCGTTGATAACTGCCCGCTGACCACCTGGGTGTATGCCCTCCGGTATTTTGGCTACGCATCTGTGGCACTCGAACAGATTCTGGCAGACTATCTGGCTTTTCCCCGGGAGTACTGGCCCTGCCGTACCGATCTGCCCTTCGAGGACAGTCCCGATAGATCGGGGCCAGGCTCGCGGGAGGAACATCAGGAGCTTACCGTGAACGAGCTCCGGCGCCGGGGCCTGGCCTGGCAGCCTGTTGCCGGAACGCTAGCCGGCAGGGTAGAGACCATCATGAGTAGCCTGAAAGGAAAGACATGAACATTCTAAGTGTAGAAAACATAATGGTAACCATAGGCGACTATCCCTTGTCCTGGATCGAGTTTACCGGAACCGTGCTCTACTTCGCCTCGGTGTGGCTTGTTGCCCGCAAGAACCTGCTTACCTGGCCGGTGAGCCTTGTGTCGGTGACGTTGTACGGCATCCTGTTCTGGCAGATCCGCCTCTACTCGGACATGCTCGAGCAGCTTTATTATCTGGGCATTGGTGTCTGGGGCTGGATCAGCTGGACAAAGATAAAAGACGAGCAGCGGTCGATACCTTCCGGATTTTCTACGCCGAAGGTGATGGCAGCCTGGGCGGTCGGTATTGCGGCAGCGGGTATGCTTCTGGGACTAGCGGTGGCCCGCTTCCATATCTGGCTGCCTGCTGCCTTTCCCGCCCCTGCGGACTATCCGTTTCTTGATGCCTTCACCACGGTGGCCAGCTTTGCGGCCATGTACCTTATGACCAGACGTAAGACGGAAAGCTGGCTCTGGTGGATCACGATCGATGCCATCGGAATCGGCCTCTACTGGGTCAAGGATGTGCGCTTCATAGCCATCCAGTACATCGCGCTTTTCTTCATGGCCCTCTGGGGACTGTGGCGCTGGATTGCTATGGACCGAGCCGCTGCACAAGGAGTTGGAGGAGATACTTCTTGAGTAAAATATTGTCATCATGTTTGTGATGGAAATATCATGACCTATGAACGGATCCGGGTACTTGATTTTTTTCCGTGCTTTATGATATAGTTCCCGTATGCAAAATTAATCAGGCCCGATTTGAATCCTGCTTGCGGGGCCTGTCCATCCGGACAAATCCAGGAAGCCCGGCTTCCCGGAACTCCAGCTAAAGAGGTTAACCATGAACGTCAATCACCATCCTTCTTATCCTTCCTTCGCGTGCTACTCCTTCCAGCAGACAGGCTTGTTCAGATGTTAGTGACTTTGTAGTCACTTGCTGAACAAGGCAATCCGATCCCGTACCCGGGACCGGATCGGTGCACACCTTTGGGTTGTGTGCCGGTAGCCTTGCCACGTCCGTGGTCAAACAAAGGGAGGTCTCATGGGTTCCAGCACATATGGAAACAAGTTCTATGACGTCATCGACGACAATGCCACCATGCTGCACGAGTGCTATGTCTACTTCAGCAGGAACATCATCCGCCGTCATGCTCCCTCCGCAGAAGTGGTCAGGCTGGCCTGTGACCTGCTTGAGCTTGAAGCCCTTGCCCGTATTGTCGATGGGCTCAAGACCCAGCCTGATTACAACGGGGGCCGCATATCCGGCATTCTTGCTGATGCCTTCGATGAGCCTGAACAATACCCTGATGCCGAGAGCGTGAAGAGGAAGCTGACCAGAACCCTTGTAGCCTATGCCTCCTGCATCGATTCAGAAACCCGTAAGAGGGAGTTCTCGCTCCTGCTCTACCAGGCGTGCGGCCTGGTTCAGGCGGAACTCCCGCCCGTCCGCAGGATTCCCGTCATCGGGGCCCTTGGCAAGACCTTCAAGCTTGATGACAACCAGCTTCTGATCGCGCTCTATTACTACGTGGTGGGTACCCATCCCTGCCTCAAGGATGTCCAGGAAGAATGGAGGGCAAGTGAAATGTTCAACGGCGCTTCCATTGCCACCGGACTACCCATGCCTGAAGTAACCCGAAACCACAGCCGCCAGTCTCCCCTGATCATGAACGATATCATCTCCTACGAGGATGTCTTCAACGAGACATATTCCTTCAACTCGGTTCTTTCAGGTGTCTTCGCCCTTGGCGATCCTTCGGCCATCTTTGCCAACTATCTCGACGAGTCCCGCTCGGAGACCCACCCGCTGGACAGCTTCGGTATTGATGCCCGCAGCCTCGGGGTGTGCACCAGCCTGGTGGCTGCCGAGGCAGCGGCCCATATCCTCCTGTACGGTGCCGAAGGTACGGGCAAGACCGAGTTTGCCAAGACCCTTGCTGCCGCGTGCGGGAAGCGACTCTTTTTCCTCCGCCGGGAGGAGAAGAGCCATGAAACCTTTACCAAGCTCCGCATGGCGGCAGCCAGTGTGGAAGCAGGCACTATCGTCATCGCAGTGGACGAAGCAGAAGACCTTCTCAATGGCCAGATCGACAAAGCCCGCATCAACCTCCTGATGGATGATGCCCGTTGCACCATCATCTGGATTGTCAATGATACCGACTCCATCGTGCGGTCTACCGCCCGCCGCTTCGGTTTCTCCCTCAAGTTCGATCCTCTGCCTTCATCCAGAATCGTAGCGATTGCCCGCAAGACCCTTGCGCATCTTCCCGTTCCCGAACCCGTGCTGGGGGAGATTATCCAGGTAGTGGAGCACAAGGGCCTCAATGCTGCCAGCGGCGTGCATCTGAAGGCCAGCCTCGATGCTGTCCTCCGCAACGATGGCACGGTACCTGGGCAGGAACTCGTTTCCATTGCGGATACCGTCCTTGATGCAAGCCTGCGGCTCCTCGATGAAAAGGTGGACCACGAGGAGAAGCCCGAGGATAAAACCTACTACAGCGGGGCCCTCAACCTTTCCATCCAGCCTGAACGCCTGGAAGGTGCCTTCCGCAAGGCGGCCGCCAGCGGCACGCGCGGTGTCCGTGCCCTGTTCCATGGCTATCCTGGCACGGGCAAGACAGCGCTGGCCCACCACCTGGCGGCGGTACTCGGCGTCAAGGCAGTCATCAAACGCGCCTCCGACATCCTGGATCCCCTGGTAGGAATGAGCGAACAGCGCGTCGCAT
>MIBM01000237.1:0-1263 GCA_001830645.1 Spirochaetes bacterium RIFOXYC1_FULL_54_7 | reverse complement strand
AGTTCCTTACCCAGATCGACAGCTATGCGGGCTTCCTCGTCTGCACCACCAACCACCCCGGTATGCTGGACAACGCGGTGCTCCGCCGCTTCCATCTGCAGGTCGAGTTCAAGGCCCTTGAGGACTCCGGCGTGAAGCTCCTGCTGGAACGCTACTTTCCCGGCCTGGAGTTTGGCCCCTTCCATCTGGAACGCCTGGCAGGCACCGGTCCCCTGGTTCCCGCGGATTTTGCCCGGGCCCGGGACAGCTTTGACCTGTTTGATGAACAACCCGATGTTTCCCGGATCGTCGAGTCCCTTGTCGAAGCGACCAAGGACCGCCGCCCTGCCCGCACCCTCGGTTTTGCAGGCTGACGGGACAGTCAAGCGGTGGCACAGTTACCTGACAGCTCGTTGCCTGTCAGCAAGCTGATACCAGAAGAATATGAGAAAAAGGAGTACCATGATGGACCGTAACAACGAAGCAAGGGGGAAAGGGTCTGCTGCAACAGGACAGGATGAGGGCTGTGACTGGCTTTCCATCCTGCCCTGCCTTGATTCCCCCGCCATGGGGCAGGAGCGACGACGGGAGCTTGATATAGACCGCACGGAAGCAGCACGGCTTGGGCAAGCCGCTGTGGCCTGGAGCCGCCAGGGATGGTACCCCGACAAAGTCGGCAAACAGGTTTCCATTGCTGCCCAGGTAGCCAGGACAGCAGCACTGAAGCAGAGCCTGGCTCCCGATGCCGGGCTGCCAAAGGTGCCCGAGGGTGTTGCTCCCAAGGAAACCCGGGTGCAGGTCAGCAACGAGACCACCTTCCAGGCTGCCCACAGGCTGGTTTCAAAGGGGTCCAAAGTTCTGACCCTGAATTTTGCCAACGGCATCTCTGCCGGCGGTGGCTTCCTGCATGGGGCCCGGGCCCAGGAAGAGGTGCTTTGCCGCAGCAGCGCCCTGTACCTGACCCTTGAAGGCGACCTCATGTACAGCTTCCATCGCAGCAGGCCCCGACCCGATTCGTCGTCCTGGTGCATCCTGAGCCCCGAGGTCCCGGTCTTCCGGGAAGACAAGGGTACCACCCTGGACGAACCCTGGCTGCTCAGCTTCATCACCTGTGCAGCGCCGGTTGCCCCCAGGGTAGGCAGGGAACTCTCGGCCATCCTGCTGCGTGAACGCATACAGCGGGTCTATTCGATCGCCAGGGCCTTTGGTTATGACAGCCTGGTGCTTGGCGCCTGGGGTTGCGGCGCCTTCGGCAACGACAGCCAGAGCACAGCCCGAAGCTTC
>MIBM01000236.1:4872-10825 GCA_001830645.1 Spirochaetes bacterium RIFOXYC1_FULL_54_7 | reverse complement strand
CTCCTGTATTCCCGTTTCTGGCACAAGGTGCTCTACGATATCGGCGTGGTCAATACGCTTGAACCTTTCCAGCGGCTGATCAACCAGGGCATGATCCTGGGTGAAGACAACCAGAAGATGTCCAAGAGCCGTGGCAACGTGGTGAATCCCGATGACATCGTGAAGGAGTTCGGCGCGGATGCCATGCGGGTCTACGAAATGTTCATGGGCCCCCTGGATGTATCCAAGCCCTGGATAACCGCGGGCCTGGTCGGCGTCAGCCGCTTCCTGGAACGCCTCTGGGCACTGGGGGACAGACCTCTGACCGATGAAGAACCTGCCGGCGAAATCCTGCGGCTGATGCACAAGACCATACGCAAGGTAAGCGATGATACCGGCAGCCTTGCTTTGAATACCGCAATCTCCGCGATGATGGTCCTGTCCACAGAGGTTGCCAGGCTTGACAAGCTTCCACGGACCCTGTGGTCGACCCTGGTTCGACTGGTAGCCCCCTATGCTCCTCACCTGGGCGAGGAACTGTGGGCCAGGATGGGCAACAAGGTCAGCGTCTACAAGACAGCCTGGCCAACCTATAATCCAGCTCTTTGTATCGATGACGAAGATACCATCGTGGTCCAGATAAACGGTAAATTGCGTGCGGACTTCAAGCTGCCCCGGGGTGCCTCCAAGGAAGCCCTTGAGTCAGGCGCCAAGGCCCTGCCCAAGATCCAGGAATGGTTGGCTGGCAAGGATATTGCGAAGGTGGTAGTTGTGCCTGGCAGGTTGGTGAATATAGTACTGAAAGGCTGACCGGCCACCCTCCGCCCTTTTTTAGCCAAAGCTTGCCGTATGACATGCTCGGCGTCGGGGGCGGTCCTGGTTTCATTGGAGGTAACTGGACCGGTGTGGGCTGGCTGCCTCAGTTCAACTGTTGCTGTAATTATCAGGAATTCATGACCTAGTTGACAGTAGATGGGCGTGAACCAAAAATACTGTCTGGTAATACTTAAAGTTCCTTAAAGAGTTTGCATTGGGATGAAAGATGAAAAAATAGGTGATGATACTACTACTGGTCATGTTAACTGGGAGCATGATTTCTTGCGATTTTTTTTCTAAACCTCAGAATGGCAACTTGGTGATCACTCTGTATTGCCAGTCGATTCAGGACAGCCTGACTGAACGGACGATCAGCCTCGAACAATGGGTGATTGATAATCAAGTGGAACTGGCCAGTTTGATTTATATTGAAGGCTTGGGGCCTGAGTACTATATTGGTGATGAAAATGGCCGGATCATCATCTCGGATGTTCCCCCTGGAACTTACACTGTACATCCGGTGTTCATGAGTACCGAACATGATATTACAGTTCAGGTAGTTGATGAGAAGACTACTGCCAGAACGATAATCATTCCCGACATACTCATTCAAGGCTATCTGGTACATACCGGATTTATGGATGCCAATTTCCGTAAAGCTCTTTCGGTTGGAATAAAACGTGAAGACATCCTGACGACTTTGGAGTGGGACTATCAACCAGTTTATACTGCTCTGCCGACAATGTTTTACCAAGACGGTATGTATACCAATACAGGTGTTGTTGAGAATGCAGAGGCTGCCACTACCTTATTTGGTGCCACAACTGCACAGAATTTTACTTTAAAGCATAATACTTCTGAGGCTCACGCGAGCTTGGCATCCCAGATAATAAGCCAATGGGGTGACTATGATGCTGTAGGGACCATAACGACTTCTGTAACTGATTGGGAGATATTTACAAACGAAGTGTATGAGCTGCATGATTATGAGGTTGCGAGGTTTGGCTGGGTTTTTGATTCAAACAATCCTCTGGTATTCCTGAGACAGATCTTTGATCGGACAGAGTATACATCTGACGCTTATTCGGCTCTGGTAGCGGAAGTCGAGGAAATACAATCTGATATGGACGCAGAAGCCTTCCTGTCTTACATCGACGAGTTCCATACCATGATACTTGATGAAGGCCTGTTCATACCAATTTATGAAAACTGATAGTCAATATCCGCCCCGCTCCCCGGGGAGGTCTTGAGCAAGCCTGGCGGCCCAGGGGCGATGGGTGTCGCACACATGTTGCCCCCTCCGGAAAGGAGGGGGTACGTGTACGCGACAGGACCCATCGCCTATTGGGCAACCAGGCCTGGGTATGAACCCCGTACATTGGGGAGCGGGGCGGGGCGGGTCTGCGGAGCGGCCCTGGATTCATTTGTGGCAATGGTTGCTGGAAATGGTTGTCTGCAATGCAGGTGGATTCTTATCAAAGCTCCTGATTGTATAAGGGCATGACGACTGACTTCTTTCCAATGATAAAGAGCAGTATGCCTATGCCGATCAAACTGCCATAGATCAATCCTATCATCTCATAAGACAATTTTTCACCTAAATAGCCCGCTATGAGTTTTCCCAGTAAAGTAGCCATGCTGACTAAAGTCTGGAAAATCGCATTCAATCGTCCACGCATGCCATCGTCAATGTAATGGTTGATGGAAGTTACACGGATATTGGCGGAGTTCATACCAATGAAGCCCAAAACAAATTTAGTAATGAGCATCAGTATAAAAGGCATAAAGAAAAATGTTCCTCCAAAGACTGCAAACGTCCCGTATACGATTACTGAAATACCATACCGTAAATGGGTGGGGATTTTGATGAAATAATGCATCAAGCCACCGAGCATGTAGCCAGCAGATTCAAAGGATAGCAGAAAAGCGTAGTTCATGACTTGAAGGGAAGAACTTTGTACAAAAAATGGGTAGATCAATACATTGACACCATGGGCAAACATCATGACCACAAAAAACACATATACATATCCGATACATTTTTCTTGACGTATGTAATCAAAACCTTGCTTGATGTCTGTAAAATGATTTTTGACCGGATTGCCATCAACCTTCTTTGTTGTCTCGGTTATTTCAATCTGCATTTCAAACAAAACTGCAATCAGTAGTAAAAATCCTTCAACTAAAAATAATGATGGAACACCGAAGTGTTTGAAAACAAGGGTTGCAACGGGTAAAACCACTACATTCGTCAGGGGAAATATCAGATTTCCGATTGCATATCCCTTCTGGAACATACCTTCTGGAATCAAATTTGGAAACAGACTGTCGTACGCCAATCCATATATTACCCCATTGATGCTGATAACCAGCCCCATCAATAAATAAAAATAAAAATCAAAAGCCCTGATATGGGTCCACCAGGCAAAAAAAATGAACACAATTCCCATGAAGAGATCTTGTCTTACAATGATTTTCTTTCTAGGGTAACGATCAATGAAAGGGCTCATGAGTACTGGCAAGATCATGCCTGGAATTATGGTAATCGCACTGTAAAGTCCCATCAGCCATGTAGATTGGGTATTATTGTAGACGGTCACTGATAACGCCAGATTGAGGCCGACCCCACCAATGGCCGAAACGATGGTTCCTGAAATAATGAAGGTAAAATTTTTAGTCCATAACGTAGGTTTAATACTTAAGAAATCCACCTGCTTTGCAGGTGGTCAGTTCCTAAACGGCTTTGCCTGCAAAAATTCTTTGATTTCGTTTTCGTTAATAAATGGCTCTGTAGAAACTAGTTTTAAAGCCCCCTTTGGGGGCTGATTCAAGCCACCTGCTTTGCAGGTGGTTGTTGACTAATCACCTCCCACTTTTGTCTGATTCAGTATAACACGACCGGGTACTTCGGACTCTGATAGTAGACCAGCCCGTCCCCGAACTTAACACGAGTTCGCCCCCGACGCTATGTACGGGAAATAAGCCAAACATGGTTTCCCAATAGGCTGCGCCAAAGGCGAGGGGCCTTGGTTAGCCATGGTTTGCGTATTGACATTCTCGGCGTCGGGGGCGGACTTGGTTTCTCTGGCGGTAACAGATTGCGTATGGCTTGTCCGCTTTTCTGCAGACGCTGCTGGTTGGAACATGGATGACCTGCATGCCGTAGGCATTTTTGGTTACACCAACAACACTGGCGTTGATAATTGGATGTCTCTAGCCCCCGGGCAGGAAATTGAGTACGGCCATGTGATCCAAGCATTGATACTATAACTGTCCCGCCCCGCTCTCCGAAAATACGCCAAATTCACGCAGACCTTGAACCGCAAAGGGCGGAGGGTGTCCAAAAAAACGCGCCCTTTGCGTTAAGCAAAGGGTCGTTTTTTTGGACAGGCCCCGCCGCTTATTGGGACTATAGGCCTGGGTAATAACCCCGTACCTTGGGGAGCGGGGCGGTGTGCACTATGCGGGGCGGGGGCTCAGGTCTTGAACTTGTCCACTTCATCCTTCAGTGCCCGGACGCTACGTGAGGTCTGGCCGGACAGGTCGTTGGTGTCCTCGGCGGCACGGCGTATCTCTTCGGCACCGGCAGCCATCTCTGTCATGCCGTTGTCCAGTTCACTGGCCAGTTGGAGGAGATGCCGCATCTCCAGGAGTACTGTGTTGGATCCGTCCTGCATTTCCTGGGCGGACTGTCTGACTTCTGTGGTGATCGCGTTGATGTTGGTTATGGAATCAAGGACCTGCGCGGAGCCGGTACTCTGCTCCTGCATGGCATACCTGATCTCTTCTTCCAGTCGGGACAGGATGCGGATCTGTTCAAGGATGTCTTCAAAGGTGCGGGCACTGGTTCCGGAACTGTCTACAACGGCATTTATGACTGACCGGATGTTCTTGATGTTCTGGGAGATGTTCTTGGATTGGGTTGCAGCATTTTCTGCCAGTTTGCGGATTTCGTCGGCTACTACAGCAAAGCCCATGCCTGCCTGGCCGGCATGGGCGGCTTCTATGGCTGCATTCATGGCCAGGAGATTGGTCTGGGCAGCTATGCCGGCAATGAGGCTGTTGGCTTCCTGGAGGGTCTCGGACTGGCCATCTATCTCCTTGACCTGTTTTGCGACGGTCTCTATGGCCTGCTTGCCGGACTCGGATTTGCCAAGCAGCTTTTCGTAATAGCAACCCATACGCTCTATGTTGGCGGTGACTGACTGGATGTTGGCGACCATTTCTTCTATGGAACTGGAGGAGGTGGACACGCCCTCGGCTTGTCGCTCTATGAGCCGGTACAGGGTGCTGACACTGCGGTTTATCTGCTCTACGTTGTCACTGGATTCTGTAACTGAAGCACTCTGGTTTGAGGTCTGTTGCTTGATGCTCTCTATGTTGGCCGTTATCTGGCGTATGGCGCCGGCGGTTTCTTCGGTGTTGGAAGAGAGGCGCAGGAATCCTTCCTGCAGGGTGTTCGCCTCGGTCTTCACGCGCTCGACAAGATCCCTCAGTACTGATGCAAAGGAATTGAAGTGGCCGGCCAGAAGGCCTAGTTCGTCATGTGATCTAGTTTCTATGCGCCTGGTCAAGTCCGCGTCTCCGGATGATATTTCCTTCATGCCCGAGGCCACCTGGGCAATACGCTGTGTGATACTGGCCAGTACAAGCAGGGTGAGGATGGCAATGAAGAGTACGGCCAGGCTGACTGTGGTTGACACCAGAATGATGGAACTGTTGAGTTGTGCCTGGTTCTGATCCAGATGTGTATATGCGTCGTCGATGCTGATATCGATGGCCTGCTGAATCCCGCTGATGACAGTGGTGGCGGTGTCGAAAAACGCCATCGGATCCCGGTTGTATCCACCCGTACCGGAATTTGACAAACTGTGCAGAACCTCGCTTTGCATGCTGTACCAGGTTGCGGTATTCATGAGCTCGTTCAGCGCTATAGTTGCTTTTGGCGATGGTTCGACGGCTCGGCTTTTCAGGTTCAACTGGATGGCGGCGTAGGTATTGATCAGTTCGAAAATCCCGCCATCGCTGAGCGCCTGGTTTCTCGCATAAATCGAGCTAACCAAGGCTCTGGTGCGTCCGGCATATTCTTTGGCTTCTTCATACATGACTATTGTCCTGAAAAAGCTTGAGATATCGAAAGCATCTACGCGAGTTGCCG
>MIBM01000236.1:0-4852 GCA_001830645.1 Spirochaetes bacterium RIFOXYC1_FULL_54_7 | reverse complement strand
GCCGTGGTGGCCCGGGTGTACTCAGTGAAGGCGCTGCGCTCTGATACTGTCGCCGCGTCCACTCTGTCACGAAGTCTGGCGACTTCATCCATGGATGTAACGAGCATGTATTGTTCGGAAGGAGGAAGGTGGGCTGCCTCGATGAGGGGGCTTGCTGCTTCCCAGGCATGGTCGGTATCCGAGCGCAAGGTGTCAACCTGGGCGGCATAGTCACCACCTGTCAGGAGGAGGGAACTCATGCCTCTCTCCCTCTGCAGGGAGCCTATGAGACTGCTGAGAGCGGATATGGCCTCCAGGTTGAGGGAGGCAACGCGTTCCTGTGCGAGTTGAGCAACAGTCTGGCGTATGTTCAACGCTCCCAAGGCGATGGAAAGCAAGAGTGGCGAAAGGGAAATGATCAGCAATTTCTGCCGCACGGATAGATGCATCGCAATATCCTTGTCTGGCTTCAAGCCCGGAGTATAGGTTGGAATCCTCGAAAGGATACTGTCTTTTTCAGCTTCAGATTATAAAAGCCAACAAGGACAGCCCCACAACCAGCGGCAAGAGTCTGTCTCCTGCGTGGCTTCCGTGTTCCGGACCTATGTTGTTGTGCCAAGTCTCCGAGGCTCCAGTGCCACCGCTGTATCCGGTATCGCTGGTTTCATCACTATAATAGACCGAATTGAGTATTCCGTCGATATCAAGCATGAAAGTCTTCAGGTGCACAGAACCACGCTGTTCGAGTATGCGGTCATATATCCTGAAGGTTTCGGCGAACAGGTTCCCCATGTGGCCGGGGAACCGCAGGCCAGGGCCAAGGCAGGCTTTGGATATGAAGATGAGGGCTTCAAAGGTGATGGCCTTTTCAATGCCTTCCAGCAGGGCTATTTCCGTGATGACCAGGGGGCCGAACCCGGCCAATTTACGGCCCATGGGAACCAGCAGGTTGGTACCTATGATGCCTGCCATTACGGTGATGGTCAGTAGTGGTGACAGCTTGCGGCCGGACGCCATGGCGGCCATGGCTGCAGACGCCAGTATGAGCACGCGCCCGGTGAGGCTTGGCTGGAGCAGAAGGGAAAGGGACAGAGCTGCACCGGCCAGGGCAAGCTTGTTCGGCGAGAAGCTGGCTTCCCATCTGGTACGGCGTTCAGCTCTGGTCATTCATCTCATCCGTGACTCTGGCATACCAGCTTGACCTGGCTGCAAAGGCCTGGGCAAAAAGCCCCAGTGCGATGCCTGAAACCAGACCGAGCCCCAGAAAGGCGGGAAGCATGAGACGGGCGCTGGAGCCAAAGACGAAGACCCTGGCCAGGGCTACCTGGACCAGATTGGAGGCCATGGCACCGGCTACACAGAGTCCAAGGTATGACAGGTTCAGAGGCTTGATGAGTTTCCTCAGTCCGCGCATGACCAGGGCACTGGCCAGGGTTCCTGCCAGTGAGAACAGGGCCACATAGGAGAACAGCGACCCGGTAAGCAGGCTCATGCCGATTACCTTCACCAGTGCCAGTACCAGGTACGAGCCAAAGGGCAGGAGGTCCACCGCAAACAGAAGCGGCAGGTTGGCAAGGCCAAGACGCATGAAGGGCACCGGTCGGGGCAACATATACTCCACGGTGGACAGGAAGAAAGCCAGGGCTGCCAAAAAGGCTGTCAGCCGCCGGACCCTGCCGCCGCGGGAGCTGGGTGCGGCTGGAGTTTCCACGGGTGTGACTGGTTTTTCAGCGGACCACGGCATCGACATCGCTATCCTTGTAATCGCTCTCGGCACGTATGAAAATTCCATTGGGCAGACAGGCCGACCAATCTCCCTTATGAGCCACTGCCGCGGAGGCTACGCAAGTTTGGTTGGTACATGGCGAGGCTATGATGTTGGCCTGGCCGTCCTTGATCTGGATCACGGTGATGCCGATAGGCCCCTGGACCTCGATGGTCCGTGCTTCTGAAAGCGGGTAGATCCATTCGTCGGTTCCGGAGGATACCACCAGACTTGCCGGAGCTGGTCCGCCGTAAATGGCCATTGCACTCAGGACAAAGGCCAGAGCGGACGCCACTATGATGGCGACGTCTGCCGGTTTCAGTCCTGAGAAAATGGGTTTCAGGACTGAAAATCGGTTTAGTGGCAACCGCCGCCGCCGCAACCGCAGCCTTCATCATCACCGCAGTCATCGCCGCATTCACAGTCATCACCACAGTCATCACCACAGCCTTCACCGCAGCCACAGCCGCTGGCGGCATGGACATGGCCGTGCTCCAGTTCTTCGGTGCTGGCTTCACGCACTTCTTTGACGTTTACGTCAAAGTGCAGGGTCTTGCCGGCCAGGGGGTGGTTGGCATCGACCTTTACCTCATCGTCGGAGACTCCCACGACGGTTACGATGTTAACACTGCCTTCCTGGTGGGCCTGGAACTGCATGCCTATTTCCACCTTGTCCGGCTCGGCGAAATCGGACTTGGAGACGGCAAAGATGAGTTCATCATCACGCTCGCCGTAGCCTTCTGCGGGAGCCACGGTAACGGCCAGGCTGTCGCCGACCTTCTTGCCTTCCAGTTCACGCTCCAAGCCAGGGATGAGGTTGTCGTTGCCGTGCAGGTAGGTAAGCGGTTCGCCTTCGGAGCGGTCGATGAGCTTGCCATCTGAATCCTTGAGTTCGTAATCTATCGAAACGACGCGGTCTTTCTCGATATTCATGGTAGCTTTCCTCGCAATGTACAGGGTATTTGACAGGAGGGCAGGCCCGGGTCTGATGCGGTGGGCCAGGATTGCGCTGACCGGAAGCATCCGTCCCGGGCGCGCCCAAACGTCGCCAATACATTAGTAGGATACTTGAAGATTTTCAAGGGGTTGGCAGGTAGCTGTAATGATTCCGGAATGGTCAATTGTTGAAGCTTCTGGGTGTGCGTGATATAGTTCGCAGCCTTGCACTTGATGCAGTCGGAGGGTAGCAATGAGCATTGTTCAGGCCTTGATACTTGGCATTTTCCAGGGGATTTCCGAGTTCCTTCCCATTTCGTCCAGTGGACACCTGCTGGTCTTCAAGGACCTCATGGGCTTGTCCGAGGTGCCAGGCCTCTTCGATGTGATACTCCATGTTGCAACCCTGTTCTCCGTTCTGGTGGTCTTCCGCAAGCGGATTGCGGGCATTATCCTTTCTTCCCTGCGTTTTGTCCGCAGGCGATCGGGAGAGGCCGATGCCGAAAACCTGGCCATTGTACCGCCGGCCATTGCCGCGACGGTCTGCACTGCCGTAGTGGGTCTGCTGATTGACCGCATCGACTTTTCGGGTCAGGTGAGGCTGGTCTCCGGGTTCTTCATTGTTACGGCGGTAATCCTGGTTTCTGCTTCCTTCAGGAAGGGTGGGACAGGCTACCGGCAGTTGACCATAAAGCAGGGAGTTCTGGTGGGCATAGCCCAGGGAATTGGCGTGTTTCCGGGAATCAGCCGCTCCGGTATAACCATCAGCGCTGGCTTGGCCTCTGGCCTGAAGCGTGAGGAAGCGGGAGAATTCGCCTTCCTGCTGGTCATACCCGCCATCGCCGGTGCCCTGGTGCTGAAACTGAAGGATTTCAGTGAGCTGGCAGGCACGGTGGCACCCCTGCCGCTTCTGGCAGGTTCACTGGCAGCCTTTGTTGCCGGCGTCCTGGCTTTGATGCTGCTCATGCCCATTGTACGTAAAGGCAAGCTGGCATGGTTTGCTGTCTACCTGGTTCCAGCAGGCCTGATAGGGCTCTTCCTGCTGTAACTGTCCTGAGGCCGGGTCTTTGGTAGCACTCATTCCGCGCCGATAGAATAAGGAGGGAGAGAGTCTCCCCGAAGCGCCGGAACCGGTCGTGCGCGATTCCACCGACATGGAGAGCCTGCCTTGAGATTCGACACAACAAACAAATGGCTCGTTCCCGTCTCCGGATCTATCCTTGTTGCGGGTGGCCTTGCCCTCTTTCTGGGTTTGGTCGGGACTGTACTGGGCTCGTCTGCCGGAGGATTTGCTTCGATATCAGCGGGTTCCATCGCGGGATTTCTGCTTGAAGGCCTCTCCTGGTCGGCCTTCTTCCTTCCCGGCTACCTGTGGGTGGCGGCGATCATAGTATTCCTGCCCGGTTTCAGGCTGGACCTGCTGTTTGTGCTGTTGGCAAGCCTGGCGCCTTTCGCGGTGACGGCTTACCTGGCCAGGATCCTGGATGACGCCCTCGTTGATTCTGCTGTATCTGGATCGATGCCCCTGGGCAGCATCCTGACCATTCCATTGCTGGGTGTACTGGTCCTTGCCTTGTGTGTCCTGATACTGGCCCTGAGGATACGTCTCTTCAGGCTGATGTATCCTGGGCCTGGCCCAGTGGATACAGAGGGCATGCCTGATTCCAATCCCACAAGACCAGCTCCTGTCTTTGTCCAGCCTGCGTCTGGAGGGTCGGAGGAGGCGCTGTTTGTCGAGTCCGGATCGATTGATGAAGTGACAGTGCATGATGTAATAGATACTAAGGGAGTGGAGGATGAGGGGGACAGAGCCGGTGGTTTCAGGCTACCCCCGTTGCCTCCTGCCCTGAACCTGACCTCCCTTGATCGACCTTCCCAGGTCGCCGTACTTCCAGCTGATGAGGTTGAAATTCTGGAAGAGGAGGCTGAACTCCTGGCGGACGAAGATGGACTTCAGATGGAAGAAACCGGGCTACTGCCGGTGGATGAGGAGCCCATACCGGTGCTTTTTGGCAGGAGACCACACTATGAGGTGGACCAGCCGATGGATGGTGTCAGTGGGGCCGAGTCTGATCCAGCTATGGATGCTGCTTACTGGGATGAGCCTGATGGGGAGCCGCATGGAGAGCTGAATGGGGAGTCGCATGGGGGACAGAGCCCCGTGGTGCGTTC
>MIBM01000235.1:8615-11056 GCA_001830645.1 Spirochaetes bacterium RIFOXYC1_FULL_54_7 | reverse complement strand
AGATTGTTTCACGGGAGTTCATGGCTGCTCCTTGAGCTGGTCTATGTTTGTACTGGATTCGCTTTCCATGCCCACTCATATGGATAAGAGTGCTATTCTTTTGTATTCTGGTATTATATATGGAAAACAAGGATCTTGCGGGCAAACAGGTTATCCCCGGTTCGTGGCCAGCCATCAAGGTGGGGTCAAAAGGTGAATACAGGCTGGATCCCATCCATGCCAGCTGGCGTTTCCCGGCAGTACGCGAAAGCACTCGTACCGAACACAGCCATGGGGTTTTCCACTTCCTGCTCGTCTCCGAAGGTACAGGCTCGTTCATGGTAGCCGGTGAGGTACTGCCAGTTGTTGCGCCGATGCTGTTCCTCATATCCCCCGAGGTGGCCCATGTATTCTCGACAACCAGGGATCAGGCACTGGTGTACCACGAGTTCACTTTTACACTCCGGGGACAGGGAGCGCCGAAAACCTGGAAGGAACTCCTTGACCACTGTCATCCTGGCTTATGCAGCTGTGCCTGCACAGCTATGGTATTCCACCCCGGCAGTGAACTTGCAGGCAGGATCGACACCATATTACTCGGTTTGACAGCTGTGCTGTCCGGGCGGACCCATGAAGCCTTCCTTGATACTTACGTCAGGATGCTTTTTACCTTGGCCGCCGAGGCCCTTTTTGAGGGTACTGACGCTGGTTCCGGAATGTGCAGGGAAGAAGAAGATTACGTGACTGATCCTCTGGCTGTGGTCATGACTTACATGGAACAACATGCCATCGAACGCTTTACACTGACCCTGCTTGCTGGCATGGCAGGGTTGTCGGAAAAGCATCTGTGCCGGGCCTTCAAGAAACGTTTCGGCACCACCCTATTCAAGGTAAAACGTGAAAATGTCCTCAAGAGCGCCGAACGCCTGCTGGTATCAACCCGCTACCCTCTCAAACAGATTGCCCAGATGACCGGCTTCCTTGACGAGTATCATTTCTCCAAAGCCTTCCGCCGGCACTTCGGCCAGCCTCCTGGAAGATACCGGAACATCCCTGGATAAAAACCACCAACCGCCCAGTGCCTCGAAGGTCCCAATCGAGGATGAAAGTTAAAAATACTGAAAATTCGTTCCAGAAAGCGCATGTGCCAGTGTTTCCGGCGACGTAGCCATGGTGAACGATCGATTGAACGGATCGCTCACCGGCGCCGTAAGACGCCACGGGGCTTTTTGGCTCCGGATCAAGCAAAAGGCCGCGTAAACGGCCGCTGGAGGCACATGATGCTCAGCAACCTCAATTCCATCATCATCGAAGGCAACCTGGTCAGGGACCCCCTGCTCAAGGCAACGCCGAACGGACACCCTGTGTGCTCGTTCGCCGTGGCATCCAACCGTTTCTACAAACAGAACGAGGATACCGAAAAGGAAGTATCCTTCTTCGACATAGAAACCTGGTCGAAACTGGCCCAAACCTGCGGCGATGTACTGAAAAAGGGCCGAGGAGTACGTGTGGTAGGCAGACTGAAACAGGACAGGTGGACAGACAACGGCGGGAAGAACCAGTCGCGCATCAAGATTGTCGCCGAACATGTCGAGTTCAAGCCAGTTTTCAGGAAGGAAACCGATCCACAGGGTATAAGCGAAGCTGCGGAAAATGGTATGGAAACTTACGCCGAGGAAAGGGAACCTGAGGCCGAAGCAGTTTTCTGAGGGTTACCAAGGCTGATCGCATCGGTCCGGCAAACCGCGAGGCAGGCCCCACAGGCAGTGCACAGATCATAGTCGATGGCGAAGGCATCCCCATCGCGGAACGCTGCTCCTGTCGGGCAGGCCTCGGCGCAATGGCGGCAATAGACACAGCGAGCCCGGTCTATGACCGGGTAGCTGTGGCAAGCGGAAAATCCGGCTACTGGCCGGCGCTCGGGATGCTGAGTCTGGTCGGGACACTGAGATTGGCCTGGTAGAGGAAAATGATCGGAGGGCTGGTTCACTCGTACACTTCTGAACCAGGGCGATGCCAATCCGAACTCCTGAAACCTCCACGGCCGGGGCTGAAGATCGGGGTGGTGCCTTCATCTGATGCAGAAATACCAAAATCTTCGTGCAAGCGGCTTATGGCCCAGCGTAGGGCTGCCAACACTTCATCCCTCAACTGATGCATGCGGCTCGATGGTCCTGAAACGCTGACCGCACCAATGAAGCCGTAACGGGGCAGATCGAGTGGCATTCCGTAGCAGACAAGGCCTGGTTCCAGCTCCTCATCATCCACTGCCCAACCGCGTCTAACGGTTTCCTCGAGTTCTTCGTTCAGCCGTGCAGGGTCAGTAATGGTCTGTGGAGCAACAGGGGCCAGGCGGGTCTCTGCTATGTACTGGGCACGCATAGGCGCAGGCAGACGGGTAAGGATGCACTTGCCGGCAGCGGTACAGTAGAGAGGCAGGCGGTCTCCCGGACTGGAACGCA
>MIBM01000235.1:0-8577 GCA_001830645.1 Spirochaetes bacterium RIFOXYC1_FULL_54_7 | reverse complement strand
ATGAGGTCGGCACCCGCCAAGGCCGAGAGGTTGGCGGATTCACCGGTAGCTCTCGCCAGTTCGGCCAGAATTGGCTTGGCCCGGTTGGCTATGTTCTCGGTTACAGGAACACGGCTGGCAAGCTCCACAAGGGACAGCCCAAGTGTCCAGTCGCCATCACGACGCTCAACCACACCACGCTTTTCCATGGCACTAAGGTACCTCAAGGCAGTAGCCTTGTCCCAGCCGGTGTCGCGGGACAATTTAGCCAAAGAAGAACTACCCGCCCGGGACAGATGGAAGAGAAGGTCGAAGGCTTTCAGTGCGGACTCGCTCATGGCCACTCATTTCTACAGATAAAACTGGATTAAGAAAAATGAAACAACAGCCAAGATTAGCCATGAGACTATGATTTGTCAAGTAAAAAGATCAAAAAATGAAACATCCACTGCGTTTCCACTTTAAACACCACCCAAACCCTGTCGGTCTGCAAACTAGCATGAATTTTTACTCCAGCAAGGATGCAAGGTGGCATACCCCTCAGCCTCCAGCTTCCGCAGCGGGAGAAACCTGAGGGCTGAGGAGTTTATGCAGTACCGCATTCCTGTTGGCTGCGGGCCATCGTCAAACAGGTGGCCTAGATGTCCACCGGACGCCCTTGCCCGCACCTCTATGCGACGCATGCCGAAGGATAGATCCTCTACCAGCAGGATGTTGTCCTTATCGATTGGCTCCCAGAAGCTTGGCCAGCCTGTCCCGGAATCGAATTTTGACTTGCTGGCAAACAACGGAGTTCCATCCACTGCGTCAAAATAGATGCCAACTTCGTGGTTGTCCCAGTATTTATTCATGAATGGAGGCTCTGTTCCAGCCTCTACGAGTACTTTCCACTCCTCAGGGCTCAACCTGGCCTTCAGTTCAGGAGTTGGTTCGATATAACATACATCCTTGGCATATTTCCCATCCATGACTGTCAATTCCTCCCATGCAAAGTTCTGAGCAATCCATACCCGCCGGACCTGGTGCTTTCCGCCCCTGTCACAACCTTATCCTGGTCAATGATTTCTTCCGAACTTCAAGAGACACAGGATATGGATACCATGGCAAGCCATATAACCACTAGTATTTTCATAATATACAAAATACAAGCTTATCCGTGGCCAAGGCAAGCACATGATATCCATTGTTATAACCATTATCACCAGCAGAAACAAACAATACAGAAATGAGCGTTTCAACTATTTTTCAAAACGTTCAAGAAGTCAACAACCACCTGCAAAGCAGGTGGCTTGAATCAGCCCCCAAAGGGGGCTTTAAAACTAGTTTCTACAGAGCCATTTATTAACGAAAACGAAATCAAAGAATTTTTGCAGGCAAAGCCGTTTAGGAACTGACCACCTGCAAAGCAGGTGGATTTCTTAAGTATTAAAAACTGGACAAGTATAGCCAGCCGCTCTACAATAGGCCAGTTTTTGTTCCATTTTCCTAAGGAGGAATCATGAAACGCGTACTGTTTGTTTCCATCATGCTGCTTGCTGCGGCAGCAACCGTATTCGCAGCTGGTGGCCAGGAAGCTACCAAAGGCGATATCATCAAATTCGGTGTCTTCGAGCCCCTTACCGGCGCCAATGCAGCTGGTGGCGCCGAGGAACTGGACGGTATCAGACTGGCCCAGGATCTGTATCCCACCGTCACCGTAGGTGGCAAGGAATACAAGATCGAGCTGGTAGTTGCAGACAACAAGTCCGACAAGGTAGAAGCCGCCAACGCTGGCCAGCGCCTGGTAGACGGGGACAAGGTAACCCTGGTCCTCGGTTCATGGGGCTCCAGTCTTTCCATGGCAGCCGGACCGATCTTCGAAGCCGCCAAAATTCCGGCCATCGGTCTTTCATGTACCAACCCACTGGTAACCCTAGGCAATGACTTCTACTTCCGTGTCTGCTTCCTTGACCCCTTCCAGGGTACCGTCATGGCCAACTACGCTGTAAAGGACGTAAAGGCCAAGAACGCCGTCATCATCCGTGAAGTGACCAACGACTACTCCGTAGGCCTGGCCAAGTTCTTTGCCGACGCCTTCAAGAGTCTTACCGGCAACAGCGGTTCAATCCTGGCCGAGCTGAACTATCAGACCGGTGATCAGGACTTTTCTGCCCAGCTTACCAGGGTCAAGAGCCTGAATCCTGATGTCATATTCGCACCCGGCAACTATACCGAGAGCGCTTTGATCATCAAGCAAGCCCGTGAGCTTGGCATCACCGCTCCCTTCCTCGGCGGCGACACCTGGGAAATCGCTGAGTTTGTGAACGTCGGCAGGCAGGCAGTTGAAGGTGCTGTAATGTCAGCCTTCTTCGACAATGATGCACCTCTTACCCCACTTTCCAAGGTATTCGTGGCCGAATACCAGAAAAAGTATGGCAAGCTGCCCTCGGGTACCGCGGTTCTCGGCTTTGACGGCTATCTGCTTGCCATCGACGCCATCAAGCGCGCCAACAGTACCGATCCTATCAAGATCCGCGATGCGATAGCCGTCACCAAGGGCTTTGCTGGCGCTGCGGGTGTCGTAAACCTTGACCAGAACGGCGACCCGATCAAGAGCGCCGTCATCAAGGAAGTCAAGAACGGCAAGTTTGTCTATAAGACCACCGTCGCACCGTAAGGACTACATTTCAGGATAACAAAAAGGCACCCGCGATCGCCGGCCGCGCAGGCCGCGCTCGCGGGTTTTTTACAAGAGGCCGGGCTATGTCACCTGCTTCTTTCCAACTCCGCGCCTTGCCGCGGATATTCCAGTCCGGACCGGTTTCAGGTCTGGAGCCAAGGATCAATGCCCATGGAGTTGTCAACCTTTTTCCAGCAACTCGCCAACGCGATGAGCCTCGGCAGCCTCTATGCTCTGATCGCCATCGGGTATACGATGGTGTACGGTATTCTGAGGCTGATCAATTTCGCGCATGGTGATGTTTTCATGCTAGGCGCATATTTTGCGTTCTATGCAATCACCCTTCTGGCTATGCCCTGGTGGATCGCCTTCGCGGTTGCCCTTGGCCTTACCGCCGTTTTCGGCATGGGGCTGGAGAGGATGGCCTACCGCCCCCTGCGGGATTCACCTAAGATCTCGGTAATGATAAGTGCCATAGGCGCCTCATTCCTCATACAAAACCTCGGTGTGGTCATCTTCGGTGGCCGCCCAAAGAGCTTCCCGAGCATTCCCCTGTTTGACACGGTAGTACGCTTCGGACCGGTTTCGGTACTGTCCGTAAGTCTCTTCATCCCCGTTGTCACACTGGTGAGCCTGATTGTGCTCCTGTATATAGTCAACCAGACCAAGACAGGTCTTGCCATGCGGGCGGTCTCCACCGATCTTGATGCGGCCCGTCTCATGGCCATAGATGTAAACAGGACTGTCTCGATCACCTTCGGCATTGGCTCCTTTCTGGCAGCCCTTGGCGGCATCATGTGGACCATGAAGTATCCACAACTCAACCCCCTGATGGGCGTCATGCCCGGTCTGAAATGTTTCATCGCTGCCGTCATCGGCGGTATAGGCAACATCCAGGGAGCGGTACTCGGCGGATTTATCCTGGGAGCGTTGGAAATCCTGATTGTGGCCTTCCTGCCCGAACTGACAGGCTATCGGGATGCTTTTGCCTTTGTCCTACTTATTGTGGTGCTCCTGGTTAAACCGGCTGGTCTTCTTGGCAAGGCCCAAGCGGTGAAGGTGTAAGCCATGAACAAGAAAAACCTGATACGAAGCGCGATTGCACTGGTAGTCGGCATACTGGTAATAGGCTTGGGAGACGCCTTCCTGGGTTCCTTCGCGGTCCGCATTCTCAACCTATCGGCAATTTACATAATCCTTGCTCTGTCCCTGAACCTGCTTGTAGGCTTTACCGGCCTCTTCTCCCTGGGCCATGCAGGCTTCATGGCCGTTGGCGCCTACGTCAGCGCCTTGCTGACCATGACTCCGGCGCAGAAGACCATGAACTTCTTCCTGACACCTATCGTGCCCTGGCTTGCAAACATCCAGGTACCATTCATCCTGGCCTTGCTGATAGCTGGCCTCTGTGCTGCCTTTGTCGGGCTACTGATCGGTGCACCGGCACTAAGGCTGCGCGATGACTATCTGGCCATCGCGACTCTCGGCTTCGCGGAAATAATCCGTGTACTCATAACCAATGCCCAACCCTTGACCAACGGGGCCCAGGGCTTGAAGGCCATACCGAAATACTCCACCACCTGGGTTGTGTGGGGCTTTGCAGCCCTTACCGCCGCCTTTCTGGTCATGTTACTGCGATCCAGCTACGGTCGCACCATAAAAGCAGTCCGGGATGACGAGATAGCCGCAGAGGCCATGGGAGTAAACGTCTTCCGTGTAAAAGTGACAAGCTTTGTCATTTCAAGCTTCTGGGCCGGCGTAGGTGGTGCCTTGCTGGGCCACATGATCACCACTATCGACCCGAAGATGTTCAACCTCATCCTCACCTTCAACATCCTGCTTATCGTGGTATTGGGTGGCAATGGTTCCATTACAGGTTCCATCCTGGGAGCCATCATTGTCACCGTGATGATGGAGGCACTCCGCTTCCTGGACATGCCCATGAACCTCATCTTCTTCAAGACAAATGGTCTGCCTGGCCTTCGCATGGTTATTTTCTCCCTCATGCTGATGGTTGTTGTCCTGTACCGGCAACGCGGACTGATGGGCAACAAGGAATTCTCCTGGGACATGGTAGCCAACCTGAGGGCAGTCATAGGACTAAAACCCCGAAACAAGGGAGGCCGTTGATGCTCAGGACAGACAGCGTAAGCATGCGCTTCGGTGGGCTCACCGCCGTTGCTGATTTCAACGTACAGATCGAGAAGAACGAGATCGTCGGGCTTATAGGGCCGAATGGTGCAGGCAAAACCACGGCCTTCAATACCATTACCGGCGTCTACAAGCCTACAGAAGGCAAGATCTTCTTCAAGGGCAAGGATGTCACCGGAGCCAAACCCCATCACATCACTGAAATGGGCATAGCCCGTACTTTCCAGAACATAAGGCTTTTCAAGGACATGAACGTACTTGAAAATGTACTTGTAGCCACCCACCTACGCATGGATGTCGGAGTTTTTGCTTCTACTTTCCATCTGCCTGGTTACCTGCGCAAGGAAAAGCAGGCAAGGGAGTTCGCTATGGAGTTGCTGGAATCCGTAGGTTTGACCAACCAGACTGAAGAATCGGCTATCTCCCTGCCCTACGGGAAGCAGCGCAGGCTTGAAATAGTCCGGGCTCTTGCCACCAAACCGTCACTGCTCTTGCTGGATGAACCTGCAGCTGGCATGAACCCACAGGAAACATTGGAGCTCATGGATTTCATCGTGGGCATCCGCGACCGCTTTGACCTGACCATACTGCTTATCGAGCACCATATGCAGGTCGTCATGGGCGTCTGTTCCCGGATGTATGTACTAGACTATGGCATAACCATTGCCCATGGTAATCCTTCGGAAATCCAGGCAAACCCGAAGGTCATAGAAGCCTATCTGGGGGTGGACTGATGCTCAAGATCGACAACCTCTCCGTGCATTACGGAGGCATACATGCCTTGCAGGGCATAGGATTCGAAGTACCGGACGGCAAGATAGTGACCTTGATAGGCGCAAACGGTGCCGGTAAAAGCACCACCCTGAAGGCCATCATTGGCTTGGTCGCTGCATCATCCGGTAGCGTCAGCTGGAATGGTGAAGATCTTACGGGAATGATGACCAAGGATATAGTGAAAAAAGGTGTGGTACTGGTTCCCGAAGGTAGACGGGTTTTCCCAAACCTGACAGTTGACGAAAACCTGTCGCTCGGTGCCTTTTCCCGTACTGACAAGCCGGTCGTAGCCTCGGACCGTGACAAGGTTTTCAGCCTCTTTCCACGGCTGAAAGAGCGCATGAAGCAGAAGGCCGGAACCCTGTCCGGCGGTGAACAACAGATGCTGGCTGTAGGCAGGGCTCTCATGACCAGGCCAAAACTTCTGATGATGGATGAACCTTCCCTGGGTCTGGCTCCCCTCATAGTCAAAATGATCTTTGACATTGTCAGGGAGATCAACAAGGAAGGGACTACAGTTCTGCTCATAGAGCAAAATGCCAAGGCTGCCCTTGAAGTGGCTGATCGTGGGTACGTGCTGGAGACTGGCCGTATAACCCTCACTGGAACTGGCAAGGAACTGTTGGCTGACGACAGGGTCAGAAGCGCCTACCTCGGCGAGGCTGGCTAAGCCAACCTGGAGAAGCCGGCTGGCTCAGTTTGGAGGAGCCAACTGGATCAGTTCGGAGAAGCCGGCTGGGCTGTATTATTCCTTTTCGTTTCAATAATCAAAAAAATGGCGCCCTGATAGCGAGGGCGCCATTTTTATAACAAAAGAAAAACACTTTTGCCCTTCACAATTATAATAAAGTGCGATATTATTATATTTATGAGTAGAGAAGAAACCATATTTGGAGACGATTGGCCATATTCCAAGGCCAAGACCGCTCTCCTGAGGGCTGCGGCCCTGGTCATGAGGGAAGACGGACCGCGTTCCGCAACCCTCAAGAATATCGCAGGCAAGGCAGGTGTGACCGAGCCCGCAATATTCAGGCACTTCGACGGCGTAGAGGGCGTTTTCATGTCCTTGTTCAACGTCGTGGAGTTGTATTTCGGCCACTTTGACGGCTTGTACTCTTCAGCCGAACTTGTAGGCCTCGACAGGCTTGAGGTTGCCTATCTGGCCATCCTCAAGATACTGAAAGAGAATGAGGATTTCAGCTACATCCTGGTGCAGCCGGATCCGATCTTCAGGCAGTATCCCAAGCTGAAGCAGCGGTTGGTAGAACTGCGGATGCGTGACAAGGCAAAGGTCGTGGATTGTATCAAGGAAGCCAAGTCCAAGAAACAGCTCCTACCCACCACCGATGTGGAAGCCTTTTCCATGAGCCTGGTGGGAGCCACCATGATACTCATGCAGACCTGGGTCAACGATGTAAACGCCATAGACCTTGTCAAAGAAGGCAAGAAGCTGTGGAACAATCTCAAGACCATGGCCGCTGATCCGAACGCTGCTCCTGTAACCAAGGGCAAGGCAAAGGCAACAAAAAAGAAAGCCTGAGGAAGCTACACTGATCCGCTTTTACGGGCCTCCTCTGCCAAGAGGAGGCCCGTCTGTCTACAGGCCTGCACATAGGTCAGAACTTGCAGCTTGCCCCGTGCCTGCAGAAGTCGCGGACACACACTTGCCTGGGGCTCAGGTCCAAGAGCAGTCCTCGTACTTGATGCCTGACAGCACCTCGCAGACAGTCCTTGCCTCAGCCGAAGCGTGAGCCTTGTCGCCACCTCCCCGAAGTCGCTCAAGCTCTGCCATCATGATTTTGTGACGCACCGGATCCAGCTCGAACCTGAAGGACACAGCAAAGCCCGCAGCCAGGAGAAGAATGGGCAGCAAGCCCCATCGGCATCTGGCACATAGGCCCCCCTGAGTATTGCTGTGTCGGCGCCTGCGGCAGAAACCCGGGGCATTACAAAACCAGACAACTCAGCTTCAGAGAAGCGTGAAGGAACCGGTCCCAGATACCCGATCATCGACATCGGCTACAAAAGGCAGGAGCTGGAAGGGCACCAGTACTGCAGCGGACTGGCCCAGACCCACGCGATAGGCAGTTGCGTGTCCCTTGCGGTTTGCGATGGCAATGTACAGGGGTATGGAAAATATCTGGGTAAGCAGTATGGATCCAAGCCCGAGGGTCAGGAAGCCCGGCCGCCCAAGATAGTCAGCAATATAGAACTTGAGCCAACCCATCAACACATCCATGGTCGCGTAGGCAAAGATGTACATGGCAATGTGCATGCGGAAGCTGTGGTTCCTGAATATGGAGACGAAGTTGGAAACGAAACCAGGCATTCTGCTGGTGGTACTTCCCAGGGCCTCCAGGGGTCGTTTGACCGGGGGCCTGGCCATCCCAGGTTCCGAAATAGGTGACCAGCCAGGGAGCTGCAAAGAAAGCCCCGAAAACAAGCCCCATGACCAGATGGCCGCTCCGCTGGTCAGGGAAGGCATTGATGATCATCTGCGGGACTGTGCCGGACAGGAGTGCTGCCAGCATAGAGAAAAGCATGCGGAAGCCTGTCAGCTTGTTGCGGTCTCTGAATTCCCTGGCCATCTCGACGACAGCCACCAGGTAGTACATTGTGAAGGTGCTTACCAAGAGGAAAGCTCCACCGCCATACAGGTCACCCAACCCATAGGCTACACAATTCCTGGTCTTTAGCTTTCTATCAGTCGATGTCGACCTGGTCATAACCACCTCCTTGATCAATCAAATACGGGCTTTGCGGGTCAGATTGAAAACATGATCCCAGCTGGAACCCTCCCGGTGGAACACCGGGGGCATCCCTAACGGAGCCTTTACCAGATGGGAACCTGCTTTGTATGAGTCACCTGTCCACAAATGAGTCCAGCCATCACTGGGGAAGTGGACCATCCTTGAGACAGCGCCTTCATGCACTACCGGGGCAACCAGGAGATCGGCCCCGAACAGGTACTGATCCTTTATGGACCATGATGCGGGATCGTTCTCGTAATGCAGGAA
>MIBM01000234.1 GCA_001830645.1 Spirochaetes bacterium RIFOXYC1_FULL_54_7 | reverse complement strand
ACAGTTCTGGCGTTGGCCGGAGGGATGTGAACAAGTAGGCTTTTATACTGTTGGCTGCAAAAACGAGGGCTGTATCCAGGGAGAAAACGTCTGAATAGTGCCTGGAATCGTAGGCTATGCAGGCCGAGAGGGTCTTTCCTTTGATATTGTCCTTCAGATAATCACAGAGGCCCTGGGTGGCCCTGCGGACTACAAAGGAGTTCATCCGGTTGTAACCGCCCCCTATCAGGCCGCGCAACCCCCCGGTGCCGAACTCAAGATCCCTGTAGAAACGGTCTTCAAGTTCCTTCATATCATCCGCGGCAATCAGTTTCTCTACTTCGGCCTTGAAGTCAGGATCGCTTTCCTTGGCTATGTATTCCCGTGCCCTGCTGATTATTTCATTCCTGTCCATGCTGTTACTCCTTGTCATCGGATCCGGCAAAGGCCGAGCCCGTTTTTCAGTATAGCTATAATATCCGGTCAATGCAAAATGACAAAGCTGGTCGCCAGAGCCGGGGTCAGCTTTTCTGTCGACCAACCAGACCGAGTATCTCCTGGATTCCATCCAGCAGCATGGAAGCCCCGGCCTGCGTCAATTCATCCCTGGATCTGAAACCCCAGGCAGCACCAAGGGGTACCATGCCGGCGGCCAGGGCCGTCTTCATGTCTACATCGGAATCTCCCAGGAAACCGCAATGTCCCGGATCAAGGCCCATGGCCTTGGCAGCCTCGATGGCTCCCGCTGGGTGGGGTTTGACTGGAACGCCGTCCAGGCCACCCCGGACCAGGGCAAAGGGAATGGACGGGAACAGCTGGGCTACAACCTGGACCGTAACCGGATCCGGTTTGTTGGAGACCACCGACATCGGGATCCGTACGGAAGCCAGTTTGCCAAGGGTGTCCGTGACGTCTGGATATGGAACCGAGCTGCCGGCTCCCATGTCCTCGAAAATGGCAAGGACTTCGGGATACCAGTTTCTTGACTCCCTCCTGTATATCTGCGGGACTGCTTCGCTAATCAGGTGGAGAAGGCCCTTGCCGACCATGCGGCGGTAATCCTCTGTGAGGTGAACGGGTAGGCCCCTGCTCTGCAGGAAATTGTTCATACCCGTAGCTATGTCACCCAGGGTATCAACCAGGGTGCCGTCAAGATCGAAAATGAAACCTTGGATCATTGTAGCATTGTAACAGAAGTAGCGCCTTTGATACCATGCACCAGAGGAGCATTCATGGGCGTAGATGATTTCGAGAAGCATTTTTCGGCTCTTTTTGGACAGCGTTGGTCAGCTCTGAAGGATGCCCTTCTGGCCCCAGGTGATGCAGTGGACTATAGCTCCGGTCTGGCCTGCCCCTACCACCTTGATTCAGCTTCGGTCAGTGCGGCCATGCTTCTGCGCCTACCCGGGAGCGGTGAGATCCTGGACGCCTGTGCGGCACCGGGTGGCAAGAGCCTGATCCT
>MIBM01000233.1:711-2116 GCA_001830645.1 Spirochaetes bacterium RIFOXYC1_FULL_54_7 | reverse complement strand
TCGTACAGATGTACAGATGCGGCTGGATTCCAGTCGTTTGCCCCGCAAGGCCCTCTTGCCCCTCGGCCCGGGCAACCTCGCTTCAGCGGTCATGCGGCGTTTGCGGCATCTGGAGGTAGATGAATATATTCTGGCCTGCGATTCCGAAAGTGCCGGGACGCTGACGGATATTGCCAAGCCGTGGGGGTTCAAGGTGTTTGCCGGGTCCAGGGATGATGTGCTGGATCGTTACATCAAGGCAGCAGAAAACTTCGACCTTGATCGCCTTGTCCGTGCTACCGGGGACAATCCCCTGGTCTCGACAGAACTGGCTGGCCAGTTGCTGACCACTATCGATGCCTTGGAGTTGCAGGGTGGAAGACCCGTAGATTACGCCGGCCATGTCGGGATGCCCCTCGGCATGGGGGTGGAGCTTGTACGGCTGTCTTCCCTTCGCAAGGCTGCTGCGGAGTCCCGTGATCCATACGAACATGAACATGTGTGCCCCTACCTGTACCGGAATCCTGAATTGTTCAGGTTGGAGCTTTTTGCCTGCCCATCCGGTTACGGCCTGGCTGAAGTCCGCCTCACTGTTGACACTGCAGAGGATTATCGGATGATTAAAACCATATTTGACATCCTGGGACCGGATCCTTCAGACGCTGAGGTAATGGCACAACTTTGGTCAGTCAGGGCAGAGGCAGTGGGCAGCCAGGGTAGAGGCAAATGATGTTTGACATCCTCTTTGTACCTTCTGTCCGCAAAGGCAATGGTTCGGGCCATCTGGCCCGGTGTTTCAACCTGGCCAGGGAACTGGGGAAACAGGCAGGCATATATCTGCCTGATGATCCAGGACCCGATTGCTGGGGTGCCGCACAGTTGCGGCTGGCCTATCCGGTGGAATGCGCAAAGGTCCAGCTGGCCATGTATATCCCTCCGGGAGCCAGATATCGTCTTGTCATACTGGATGGCCGCCAGACCAGCCTCGCCGACCTTGTACGATGGAGCAGTTATGGTACTGTGGTAGCCATCGATGAAGGTGGACCAGCCCGGTCGATGGCTCCCTACCTGGTAGATATCCTTCCCCGCTTGCCATCCAGATCAAGGGCTTTCGATGGGCCTAATCTTGCTTCCCTTGGTTTCCTGTCCCTACCTGCCGGCCGTCGGAGTCCGCCGGTAGCCTTTGAACGGATCCTTGTCAGTTTTGGAGGAGAAGACCCCGCCGGCCTTGGTGTCCGTTTTCTTGGAACCCTGCTTGGCCGGAAGCTCGTAGACCCGGGCAAGCTCACTGTGGTCAGCGGCCCTCTGTCCAACCCTGACCACGCCTATCCTGGCATCAACGCTATAGGGCCGGTTCAGGACCTGAAGGAACGGCTGCGTAGTTATGATCTTGTGGTAACCCAATTCGGGCTGACTGCCTTTGAAG
>MIBM01000233.1:0-617 GCA_001830645.1 Spirochaetes bacterium RIFOXYC1_FULL_54_7 | reverse complement strand
GAAAAGAAGGAAAGCCTGTCTGCACACCTGGCAGCCCTGAGGCCACGGCACATGGGATCCTGCCCGGTCTGTGGCCAGGTTCTTGGTTCGGTAGTATTCAGGACAAAGCGTAAAACCTACCTGCGGTGTCATGACTGCGGCCTGATCAGGATGGCCTTTTTCATGCCAAAGCAGGAGCACTATGATGACAAGGCCTATTTCTTCGATGAATACAAGGCCCAGTATGGTAGAACGTATATCGATGATATTCCAAACATACGGTTGGCTGGATCAAAACGCCTTGCCATAATCGAGGACTTGCTCGGTGGCAGGCCTGAAGATGCCTCCCTGCTGGATGTGGGTTGTGCGTATGGCGCCTTCGTTGCCGAGGCACAGTCCAGGGGTTGGTCACCAGTCGGATCAGACCTGGCACCGGATGCGGTGGCCTATGTCGGTAAAACCTTTGGAGTACCTGCCTTCGTCTCTGATTTCTCCAAGCCCGGCGGCGATGGTCTGTACCCACGAAATCTGGATTGCCTCTCGATGTGGTATGTCATAGAGCACTTCGATGAGGTCGGTCGTATCCTGCGTCGGGCCGCATCCCTGGTACGGCCAGGCGGTGTTTTTGCCTTTTCCAC
>MIBM01000232.1:4134-7325 GCA_001830645.1 Spirochaetes bacterium RIFOXYC1_FULL_54_7 | reverse complement strand
TCGGTACCGGCCTTGTAGGCCCTGCAGGGCCTACAAGGCCGGTACCGAAAACGCCGGGACGCTTGATATAGACAGGCCGGAGATAGAGACCGTTGTTGCCCGCATAGCCCGCATACCGGAGAAGAGTGTAAGCCAGAACGAGCGCGACAGGCTGGTCAGCCTTGATTCAGACCTCCGTACCCAGGTCTTTGGCCAGGACAGCGCCATCGAGGCAGTAGTCAAGGCTGTAAAGCGCAGGAGGGCCGGTTTCAGGGCTCCGGACAAGCCGGTGGCCAACTTCCTCTTCGTCGGCCCAACCGGGGTAGGCAAGACCGAGCTGGCCAGACGCCTCGCGGATACCCTTGGAATAGCCCTGCACCGCTTTGACATGAGCGAATACCAGGAGAAGCACACGGTTTCACGGCTCATAGGCTCGCCTCCCGGCTATGTAGGCTATGAGGAGGGTGGCCTCCTGACCGACGCCATCCGCAAGACCCCCCACGCGGTCCTTTTGCTGGATGAAATAGAGAAAGCCCATCCGGATGTGTACAACATACTCCTGTCCATCATGGACTACGCCACCCTTACGGACAACCAGGGACGCAAGGCTGATTTCCGCAATGTCATCCTGATAATGACCAGCAACGCGGGAGCCAGGGACATAGGCAAGGCCCTCATAGGCTTCGGCGAACGCGCCTTCACCGAGGCTGCCATAGACGACGCGGTGCAGAAGGCCTTTACCCCCGAGTTCCGCAACCGCCTGGACGCGGTGGTCCGCTTCGGCAGACTGCCTCAGGACATCATCGAACGCATTGTCATCAAGGCCCTCGATGATTTCAGGCTCCAACTTGCCGACAAGAAGGTTACCCTGGAAGCCACCGAGGCCTGCGTCAAGAAGTTGGCTGTCCTGGGTTACAGCGACGAATTCGGCGCCCGCAACGTGAACCGTGTGGTGGAGGACCGCATCAAAAGCTGGTTTGTGGACGAGGTACTGTTCGGCAGGCTCAAGGATGGTGGGAAGGCCAAGGCCGACGAGAAGGACGGCGAGATCGTCATCGATGTCGTTTGACGATACCGCGCGCCCTGGCCAGAAGCCGGTCCGCATGAAAGGCCAGGCCAGGCATCCAGACAACAGACCGGTGCGCGTAGATCAGTCTTTTCCATGGCTGGACGATAGCGAACATTTCAGCTTCCCGCCCCTTGGGGAAGCTTCACCGGATGGCATACTGTGCAGCGGTGGCAACCTGTCGCCCGGCATGTTGCTGTCTGCCTACCGTCAAGGTATCTTCCCCTGGTTCAACGAGAACGACCCGATCATCTGGTGGAGTCCTGACCCCCGCTTCGTCCTTCTGCCAGAAGAACTTCATGTTTCAGCCACCATGCGCAAACTGCTCAGGAAAGCGCGATACCGCCTGACCCTGGATACCGCTTTCGACGAGGTGATAAGCCAGTGCTCAGAGATACCCAGGCCAGGCCAGCGTGGGACCTGGATAACAGGAGATATGATAGAGGCATACCGCCGCATGCATGCCCTTGGCTATGCCCACTCAGCGGAAGCCTGGATGGGCGACCGGCTGGTCGGCGGCCTGTACGGCCTGTCAATCGGCTGTGCCTTCTTCGGGGAGTCCATGTTCAGTCTTGAACCCGACGCATCGAAAGCGGCCTTTATACCCTTGGTATGGCGGCTGCGCGATGAGGGGTTTATCCTCGTGGACAGCCAGGTGAAGACGGCCCATGTAGAAAGCCTGGGCGGCCGGAACATCCACCGGGAAAACTATATGGAGATCCTGTCAGCTGCAATAGCCAGACCCGATATCAAAGGCTACTGGGGGCAGTGCTTCGCTGGATATCCCCATTCCACTGAATACGACCGTATTGCCGGATCGACAGGGAAACAGGCTTGATCCACGACAAAGACACTATGCGAGAATGGCCTTATACGCTATCCTGATTCCATGCACCTGCCTCCAGGAACCGTAAAACCAACATGAAGATTCTTTTTATCCAGCTACCGGAACAAGATCCCTCCGGCGAAGCCTCCCGCCTGAACGTACCGCTAGGCGCAGGGCAGCTGATAGCCTATGGGAATGCACAAAAAGCCATTGCCCGGGACAACTGTGCCATGCTGGACCAGGATACAAGCGACCACGGCGGAGATGCGGCCATAGCCCTTGCAATCTTCAATGCCGCCCCTGACCTTGCCGCCTTCCGCCTGGAACCATTCAATCTGGACCGCTCACAATGGATAGCCAAGCGCTTGCGCAGTATCATGCCGTCCACACACTTCGTAGCCTGGGGGCCGGAGGCAGTACAGGGAACACCGCTTTTCAGCGCCCATACCTTCGATGCCTTCATAGAGGGAGAGGCGGAATTGTGTTTCCTGGAACTCCTGGCTGATCTTGCCCATAAAGCCCTGAAGCCCTTGTATGTACCCAGTGCGGAACTGGACTTGTCTTCCCTGCCCGATCCATACCTGGAGGGCATACTGATTCCTTCGGTGGACAGGCCTGTTGTCATAGAAGCGATGCGGGCCTCGTATGGCTTGCCAGCCCAGCGCGGCCTGGGTCGGCCACTGGGTCCGATCCGGTACTGGCCGCGGGACAGGGCTGCCAAGGTCATACGCCTGGCTTCGGGTCTGGATGTCCGTGACATCTACATCATCGATCCCCGCTTCGATGCCCGGATAGACCTTCCCGGCTTCATCAAGTCACTGGCGGCGGCCAATGAAGCAGGCATGGGTCTTCATATCCATCTGGATCCAGCAACTGTCAACGATGAGGTAGCCCCTCTCCTGGCCGATGCGTCCATCGCCAGCGCCCGTGCCCTCTTGCCGTCAACCAATCCCCTGTCCCTTGAAGCCCTTGGCATGAGCCTGGACAAGGACGCCTTCGAGCGGGGTTGCCAGCTCATAGCAGCCGCCAATTCCGCGGTCCAGCCCGAAGCGGTGCTGGGGCTCCCCCACGACAGCTACGAGACAACCATAGACACCTTCGACTACCTGGCCATGATTGGCATGGGCCAGGATACGGAGCTCAAACCACTGTCACTGGCTCCAGGAACTGCCATCAGGAATGCCTCCAAGGAGTTCGGTATCCAGGAGTTCCTGGAAAATCCGCCCTACTATGTCCTGGAGACAAGCTGGATGACAGAGGACGACATGCTGGATGCGGTGGCTGATTTCGAGGAAAGTTTCGACGTGGCCTGGAGCCGCC
>MIBM01000232.1:0-4109 GCA_001830645.1 Spirochaetes bacterium RIFOXYC1_FULL_54_7 | reverse complement strand
ACGCGGTGGCTTCGTGTCCTTCATGGACCTCCGGAAGCATGGTGCCTTGGACAGCCTGCTAGTGGCACCGGAGCGCCTGGCCTCTTCGGTCACCTTGATGCTTGATGCTGATGACCCCGATGGTGCAGCACGGGTGGCCAGGGCAGCCAGGGGAATCCGCAAGGACAACCCCTTCTGTCTCTGGCAACTGGTGCTGCATTCGGACGCAACCATCCCGGCAGCGGCCATCATTGCCAGGTTGACCGACGCCTTCATGTCTCCCGAGCATTATTTCGAGCTGACCAAGATGTTTTCCATGGATCCCCAGCCCAATTTCCAGACCAGGATATTCTTCTCCACAAACTCGGAGAGCCTGGCCATACGGGCACTCAAGGAGTTCCAGCAGCTTGAGACCATTCTGGTGCTGGGCAGTGCCTTGCCAGGCCCCAGGGCTCTGGAAGCCCTTCCCTTCCTCTGCTTTGACCGGGACGCCACGCCCTTCGAATTGCTGTACGACGTGATGAGCGCTTACCGTGGCTACCCCGACCTGCTGGTTGAGGGTCCCAGAGAGCTCTTCACTCAGTAGCTGGCCTTCAGGTCTACCCTGTGCCTGGCTTCACCGGTAAGAACCCAGCGCACGACATTTTCCGCAGTCTGGATCACGTTCATGTCCACCGCCTCATGGGTGGAACCGGCAACATGGGGTGACAGTACGACGTTCGGCATTTCATGGAAGGGGAAGCGTGATGGCCAGCCTTCGGTCAAGCCCTTTTCCGGGTAGGTATACCAGACATCAAGGGCTGCTCCTGACAGGGTGCCATCCACCAGGGCCTGATAAAGGTCGGCCTCAACCACCACATCCCCACGTCCCATATTGACCAGGTACGCCCCCTTCATGGCTGCCAGGATCCGGGCATCCACCAGGCCTTTGGTCAGGTCGGTCAGCGGAAGGGTCACGAAGACTATTTCCGCACCCGCCACGGCCTTTTCCAGATCCGCGCTCATGGTATCAAAGCCTGGCGGCAGCAAGGCCTCCTGCTTTCTGCGATAGCCTGAGACACTGCAGCCGAAGGCCTTCAACAGTCCGGCCAGGGTCTGCCCTATGGCTCCGGCACCCAGGATGGCGCAACGCTTGCGAAATATGGAATGCCAGAAATCTTCCCGCCCCTTGCTTACCCAGAACCCGTGCCAGATGCCCTTGCTCAGGTCATTGTGGAACTCGATTATCCGGCCAAAACCGGCAAGGGTCATTGCCAGTGCACGCTCGGCTACGCTTTCGGCATTGCCGTGGCAGTTGTACACCGAAACCCCACGCTGTAAAAGCAGTTCGGCCGGGAGGTGGTTCACCCCTACAAAGGGCACAAACAAGGCCTTCAGCTGACGGGTTCCCTCGAAGTATGAAACATCAATGGGATTCGCGATCACCGCATCAAGTTCGTTGAAGGCCTCCAGGGTCTCTTTGACACCCTTCACCAACCCGGCCTTACCCTTCAATTCCGGCTCTATGCCGGCGATGGCCGCCGTCCAGCTGTCATTCATGGGTACACAGAAACCTATCCGCATGAATACCCCCGATAATTACAGTAACGGAAAAGCCCTAGGCATGTTAAGTATACGACCGGTACAACCGATCCACAAAGGGAAGGATTCTGTCGGTTCAGGCCGGCCTCTATCCATCACTACCTATTCCTGTATCGAGGATCTACCATGAAAAAGAAACCCGTTTCCGCCTTGGCGTCAATTATGGCTATTGCCTTGCTCGCTTCTTCATGCATAAGCCAACCAGAACCAGTACCAGAACCAGCACCCCAACCGGAACCAGCCCCTGTCGCCGTAGAGCCGGATATTGCCGATCTTATTGCCCGGGGAGACAGCGCAGGCCTCCAGGCTATGTTCCGCGGACGGGAACTGGCCAACAAACCGGATTCATCGGGTCGTTTTCCTCTTCACATGGCAGTAGTCAAGCAATCCCGTGAAATGGTCGAGATACTCCTGGCCATGGGTGCTGCTCCGGATCCCCAGGATGCCGAAGGCAAGACACCCCTGCGGTACGCCGTGGACGCCCGGGACACTGCCGTTGCCAAGGCATTGATCGCCAAAGGTGCATCGATATTCATGATGGACACCAGTGGAGTTACACCCCTCGATGCCGGCATAGCCAGGAACTTCACGGCCTCCATCCTGAACAGCCAGAATGTGGTTTCCCGGGGGCCCATTGGCGAAACTCCGCTTCATGTGGCAATAGACAGGCTGTCGGTCTCCGCAGTCAAGGATATCCTGCCTCTGGAACCTGATCTGGCTCTGAGGGACAAGTCAGGCCGCACAGCCCTGGACTCGGCCTTCCTTCACCCTGGCAGTCCTGTCGGTGCGGCCATTGCCGAGTTACTGGTGGGTCGCAACGCTCCAAGCGGTATAGACGACTTCACCTACTTCATCCGTGCTGTACGGGATACCAATTATGCCAGAGCCCGCTTCGCGGAAGGAGCTACGGTACTGCATGAAGCTGTTCGTTACGACCACCGTGGCTACCTGAGCTTCTTCCTGGAACGCGGTGTTCCAGTGGATGCGAAGAACGCCTCCGGATCCACAGCCCTGCACGACGCCATGCGCCTGGGCAGGCTGGATGCAGCCAAACTCCTTCTGGCCAGCAAAGCGGATCCAAACGCCCGGGATGGTCAGGGCAATGCCCCCTTGCATCTGGCCCTGCCTGCATCTGGCGCCCGTGCTGCCATAGAAACCCTGCTTGCCGCTGGAGCGGATCCGTCCCTCAAGGACAAAAGCGGGAATACAGCCTTGCATATTTCCGTTTCCCTGGGTTATGGCACTGCGGTCATAGACAGCCTGCTGGCCAAGGGCAGCCCCGTGGATTCACCGAATGTAGATGGTGATACCGCTCTTGCCATCGCGGCCCACAGGGACGACACCAGCCTGGCGGCTCACCTTGTAGGCAAAGGCGCAGGCATATATGCCAAAAACCTGCGTGGGGATACTCCCCTTTCCACCACTTTGAGCAAGGGGCCGGCAGCGGTACAGGCCATACTCGCCAAGGCGCCAAAAGATCTCAGGGATGATTCCGGCGATTCCCCGTTCCACCATGCTGTCAGGCTCAAGGCAGCACCGGAAGCAATCAGGATACTCAAGGAGCTGGGCTTTGATCCATCAGGGCGCAACAATGAAGGCGATACCGCCCTGCACATCGCGTTGCGGCGAAACCTGGAACCCCAGGGTTCAGCCATGCTGCTTGCCAATGCAGACCCGTTTACCGCCAATGCAGCGGGGATAACACCCCTGTCCCTGGCCCTAAACCCGACTGAAGGACCTGCAGCCTGGTTCTTCACCCCAGGAGTACTTGCAGCAAAAGATTCATCGGGCAACGGTGTCCTGCATTATGCAGCCATGGCAGCCCTCCCGGATGGCGTGCGTTTTCTCGCGGACAAGGGCATCCCCGCCGATGTCCGGAATGCCGACGGACAGACGCCTCTGATGCTGGCACTCAAACGCGACTCTGTTGCCACGGTAAACATGCTGCTGTCCCTTGGGGCGGATTCTTCCATGCGTGATGAATCGGGATCTACCCCTCTGCATCTTGCCGTCTACTGGGGCGCCATGGATTGTCTGCGACTGCTTACCGGATCTGCGGCCGACATAGATCCCAGGGACTATACCGGCAAGACGCCACTCCGGGATGCGGTTGACAAAGGCGAGGCTGCTGCCGTCGCCTTCCTCCTTGAAAACGGGGCTTCACCCCTTGCACGGGACAATACAGGAAAGACGAGCTTGCACGCTGCGGTGCGCCAGGCCGATGACCGCTTCATACTTGCCCTTGTATCCAAGATCCAGAGGGTGGATGCCCGCGACGATTCAGGCACGACGCCCCTCCTTGAGGCAGTGTACGCCGAGAACCCCAGGACCGCCCGCGCCTTGGTTGGTGCAGGCGCCTTGATCCACGCCAGGGATACCAGCGGAGAAAGCCCTCTCAGTTATGCGCTCAAGAAGGGCGGCCCCCTGCTCTCTGCCCTCCTTGATCAGCGGACAGCCCAGAGCTCGGATGCCGACGGCAGATCGGTGCTTATGGTCATACTTGAAGCCAAACCATCCTTGGAACTGGTGGAGCTGGCCATTGCCGCCGG
>MIBM01000231.1:2533-7286 GCA_001830645.1 Spirochaetes bacterium RIFOXYC1_FULL_54_7 | reverse complement strand
TCAGCTTGAAATCATCCGGTTCAATGAACTCCACTGGTATGGCATCGGCGTTTACTCCCAGGGTTGCGTACGGTGCATACCATTTGGCCATCTCCATGTCATACCCAGCCTGGGCAAAGGGAGCGGCTTTGAGGAAGAGGCCTTTTGACAGGTACTGTTCCCTCAGGACCCGGGCATCGTCCTTTGAGTAGGCCAGGCAGACGGAACTCTTCGTGGGTGTGCAGGCTACTGTGCCCAGTTCCTTCCGGGCCCGTGCCATCATGGCCGACAGGATCCTGAGCCGCTCGGTCTCAGTGCCGTCAGCATCCAGAAGGCCGTAGCATAATTGCTCCTGGCCATAGGGGGCGGTCCTCCAGCGGAAGAATACAATCCTGTTGGCACCCCGTGCCACAGCCTGTACGGTCCAGAGGGCTACCTGCTTTTCAGGTGGCAGTTGCCCCAGGCAGACATGGCCCTGGATGCCTGACATCTCCTCCATCACCGTAAAGGGGGCGCCTCCACGGAGTCCCCTGATATAGGCATGTGCCAAAGCGGTGAACTGCCAGGGCAGGGCCTGGTCCTGGTCTCCCCAGATGGGATAATTGTCCCAGGATGCAAAATCCATGCCCCTGGTCAGCCCTTCCATGTCTATGGCATTGGAAAGCGGCGGCGGGTAGAGGTTGGTGGTTATCCACTGATTCTGGCCAGCCCTTGCACGCAGGATGCCTGCCTGCTCCTGGACAAAGTCCACAGCTGCATCAGAGCAGAATCGGTCGTAGTCCAGGAGCAAGCCAGGGTTGTGGCCGGTGGCAGGCTGAAGGCGTGGTACGGGTACCTGATCGAAGCGTGTGTATGAAGCACCCCAGAAGACAGCTCCCCAGGCCTCGTTCAAGGCTGATGGTTCTACATAGCGTTTGGCCAGCCAGGCCTGCCAGGCCATTCGGCAGTGGGAACAGGTACAGCGGTCCGAGCCTTCATGGCCCACTTCGTTGTCGATCTGGAAGCCGATGACCCTGGGATCCTGGCCGAAATGGTCTGCCACGGCCTGGCCGATCCGCCTGGCAGCCTGGCGATAGGCCGGGGCGTTGTAGCACAGGTTGCGCCGGGTGCCAAAGTCGTGGGCAAACCCATATGGAGACAGCCTGAACACATCCTGTCCGGCCAACCATGAAGGCGGGGTGGCGGTGGGGGTGCCGATGATGGCCTTGAGGCCTGCGGCATCCAGGATGTCGATGGCTTTGTCAAAAAGGCCGAAGTCGAAATGCCCCGGCTCCGGCTCCACGATGGACCAGGCGAACTCCATGATTCTGGCACAAGAAAAGCCGTATGAGGCCATCCTGCGGGTATCTTCCCGCCAGATGGACGGTTCCCATTGTTCGGGATACCAGTCCACACCGAATTCGAGAGCGTTGTTCATTGGTGCTCCATCAGGTTGAATACGCCAATAGTTCTGGATCAGGCAGGCCGTGGGCCCATGGCCTTGCGGAGGCAGGTTTCCAGGTAGAACCGGGAAGCTCCATCGTAGGGAACATCTTCAAGCGCGCGCTTGAAGTAGAATATGCCGTTGCTGAAATCCTTCTGGTAGTAGGACATCATGCCCTGCTCGAAGAAGGTGTTGGACCGCATCTTGCTTTCGAACTCGTCCTCCGGCAGGCCGTCGAAGATCTCGAACACCGAAACCGGCGCGTCCTTGCCCTTGACTCGTACCTTGCCTATGAAGCGGTACTTGTACTTGCCAGGATCGCTGAGGCTGATAAAGGTACGTTCACTGATGACCAATGGTATATTGAATGCTTTGGCTATACTCTGCAGGCGGGAGGACAAGTTGACAGCGTCGGAAATGACGGTTCCTTCCATCCTGTCCAGGACACCGACCACACCGAGCATGAGGGTGCCGGTATGTATGCCTATGCCCATGGATATGGGTCGATAGTTCATCTTGGCCCGGTGGCCGTTGTATATCACCATCTTCTTCTGCATCTCCACCGCACATTCAACCGCGTTGTCCGCACCCATCTCGGCTGCGAAGAGAGCCATGATGCCATCGCCCATGTATTTGTCAACGAAGCCACCGTATTCCGTTACTACCGGTACGACCCTGGACAGGTACGAGTTGATGAAGGCAAAACTTTCCTCGGGGGTAAGGCTTTCCGAAAGCTCGGTGAAGGCCCGGATGTCGGAGAAGAAGATGGTCATGTCCTTCTTCACGTGGTCACCCAGTTGGAGGTCCGCCACTTCTTTTTTCTGCAGGTGGGCAAGAAATTCCGCGGGGATGAAGCGCTTGGCGGACATGGCAACGGAGGCTGCGTAATCATCTATCGCTGTCTCTTCGATGCCTGGTTTTGCCAGTTCCATCATGGCGGCGATGAAAACCGACAGGCCAAGGATCAGGTCTGCGATGGATGCTGAAGGCGCAGCCCAGGCTGTCAGGAAGGCTAGCTGGGCAAACTGCCCGGCGGCTATGGGAATAAGAACACAGACCAGCCTGGCCAGAGCCCATATTGCCAGACCGGGAGCCAGACGCCGCAACTGTATGGCGATTTTTGCTGGTTTGAAAACTACGACGGCAGCGGTAATGCCATGAAGGGCCAGCAGGATTGACAATGAATAGAGTCCGACCGGAAGTATTCCTGCCGGAAGGAAGAGCACCAAGGCCAGAGTGATTGGTGGAATGCCTGCGGATAAAAGCCAGGACAGCCGGCGCCAGCCGGGTTTTATGGTGCCTTCACTGAGTGCCAGCAGAACCAGTACCAGGGCAGCCCGTTTCCCGGCCTCCATGGCAACGGAGAGCGAGGCGAAGGGAAGTGGATTGCCTGTTATTGCTACAATGGCAAAGGGCGCAGCATTTGCCGCTGCTCCGGACAGGAAAAAGAGTCCGAGCAAGGAATACAGGTTTGTGTTCCGCCGATACCAGGCAATTGTGAAGGCAAAGCATGCGAGGGCTAGCCAGGCCACAGACTCTATCAAAGGTGAGGCTGTCCACAGGGCGTGGAACCCCCTGGTCTCCAGCTGTTCTACGACAAAGGTGAACATGGATGCCGTATTTATTATCATGCCACCGAGTATAAACGAAAACCCGGCTCTTTTCTATCTTGATTTCATGTATAGAAGACTGTCGGGCCTCTGGCATCCAGACCTGTCATGCCCTATAATCCACGTATGAGCCTTATCACCGACCATGACGACTCAGGATACGAGAAGGAGCTTGAATCCCTCCAAGCGTACTATGGAAGTGAGGCTTTTACACGGTCCATTCTGGAGGTGTACATAAAGGATTGCCCAGCAGCCTTGGCCCGGCTCATGGCAACCATCGATGACAATGACCTTGAAGGTGCCAAACATGCCATCCATTCCCTGACCAATATCATGGGTGTCGTTGGTCCGGTATCGAGCCATCCCATCATAGGCACTATTTCAGCCGCTCTGAACGACGAGCAGCTGAAAGAGTCGGCCAGGCACGCAAGAGAGCTGGAATCAATGGTTCATGCAGCCCTGGCCGGCATCAATGCCTGGCTGGCTGAGGGCCCACGGTATCAAGCTTCCAAGGGGAAAACGACCAAGGGTAGTACCTGATGCAGATCGTCAAAGTTTCAGGTCCGGTGGGCCTGCGTACCCTTCTTCTTCCTCTGGGTATCGCATTGCTTGGCGCCGCTGTCAATCGCTGGTTCACTCTGGAACTGGCCTTCGGGATTTCCTTCCTGGTTGGCAGTCCTCTGGGTGTGTTGTCCGCGATCCTGGCTCCCTGGCCATTCAGCCTGTTCGGGCCTCTGATTGCCTTATTGCCCACCGTGGTGTTGTGGGCTCATCCTTGGGCCCTTGCCAGCGTCATGCTGGAGGGTGTGATGATAGCAACATTGGCACGGAAAGGGCAGCTTGACAGGGTTATCCTGTATGAGGCCCTGTATTGGCCTCTGATTGGAGCACCCCTTGTCCTTGGCCAATACATCGCTTTCCTGGGCATGAGGGTCGATGGAGCACTTGCTGCCGCTACCAAGCAGGGGGTCAATGCTTTTTTTGTGGCTGTGTTGGGCGTGATACTGTATTACCTGTTGAGGGCTATCCTGAAAGGCCGCTTTGTATCCACAAGGCTACCGGATGCCAGGGAATATTTTACCCTCTTCCTTGAGGCTGGAATCTTCATCCCGGTACTGATCGGCATCTTGCTGTATGCCGGTGACCGGAAGGAACAGGTTCTTACCTACGCTGAACGGGAAACATCCATCATCCTGTCAATCCTTGCATCGCAAAACGCAGACAAGACCCCAGCTACCCTGTCAGGTATTCTCGGGACCTCAGGTCACCATGCAAGCCTGCTGGACGCAAACGGTGTACTGATCTGGTCCACTGATACCAATCCGCGGCTGTTGTATTCCGGTGGCTCGGCCATGCACGGCTACGGGAATGCTGTTGTTGTCGGTGCCATAGCCGAGGGCAATCCCATGAAACGCTGGTCCGGCGCCTTGGTAAGGGCAGAACATGAATACGCGGATGGCAACAAGCTGGTGGTAATCCAACCCCTGGCCACGCCGGTCGCTGATCTGAACTCGAAGCTTACAACCATATTCGGGTTCCTTCTGATGTGGCTGGCTGTAGCTGCAGGTACCGCCTTCTCTGCGGCTACACTGTTGGTTAGGCCGCTCGAACACTTGCGTAGGGTTGCCGAAAGGGTACAGAGGGGCGAGCCAGAGGTCTCATGGCCATCTTTCGGGATACTTGAGATTCAGGAACTGCGCGACAGCCTGGTAGCCATGACAGGTGCGATGGAGCAGCGGGA
>MIBM01000231.1:2017-2497 GCA_001830645.1 Spirochaetes bacterium RIFOXYC1_FULL_54_7 | reverse complement strand
CCTGATGAAGCGCGGGGAGAAATATCTTGCCTTCATGAGTCATGAACTTAAGGCTCCGATTGCTGCCCTGAGTACAGCCCTGTCGCTGGACAACCAAGGGGAGGGCAGGATCGCGCCTGAGACCATGCGTGAATCACTTTCCCGTCTACTGGAGCTGATAGACGATATTCTGGACCAGGCGAGGTCTTCAACCGGAACGCTGGCTCTGCGTGCCGAACTCTTTGATCCTGCCCACGAGGCTGCCAATCTGCTGGAACCTTTTGCCATCCAGGCCCGGCGCAAAGGCCTGGATTTCGAGCTGTACATCGGGGATGTCCTGTCTACCATGGTAAGGGGCGATCCGCTTCGTTATCGTCAGGTTATCGCCAATCTGGTGAGCAACGCCGTTAAATACACCCGTAATGGCCGTGTATCGGTCCAGCTGAATGGACAGCTTGCCCGTGGCAACCTGACCTTGACCGGCACCGTTGAAGATACCGG
>MIBM01000231.1:459-1999 GCA_001830645.1 Spirochaetes bacterium RIFOXYC1_FULL_54_7 | reverse complement strand
TCGGCTTGAAGACATCTGGAAGCCCTTCTCCTCCATCGGTGCCCAGGCATCGGAAGGCTTGTCCAGCCATGGGCTGGGTATGTCCATAGTCCGCAGCATCGTGGATGCAATGTCCGGGTCGATAGAACTTGATAGCCACGAGGGCAGGGGCTCGGTGTTTACCTTCAGTCTGACGTTCCCTGTCGAGGAAAGGGAGCCAGGCCAGGAGAAGCCTGGCGGGCAACCGGCTGTCAGTCCGGACCTCAGGGGCGTACGGGTGCTTGTGGCTGATGACGAACGGATTTCAAGAATGGCCATAGGTCACTTCCTGCGTACTTGGGGTGCTACTGTGGATGAAGTCAATTCAGGCGATCAAGCTCTTGATGCATATTCATCCACGGTCTACTCGTTGCTGATCCTTGATAAACACATGCCTGGCCTTAGCGGCCTGGACGTTATCAAGCGTATCCGCGAACGCGAGCGCGAGTCAGGCTCGGGCAGGGAACGATCATATCTGGTCATCTCAAGCGCGGAATCAAGCCCGGTAGGTTCGATCTCAACCGATGTGCAGGGTGGTCCGGATGCCCTGCTGCCAAAGCCGGTTCAGCAGGTAGCCTTGGCGGCCGTAGTGACCCGGGCAGGATTGTGGTGACATCCGGCAGTACTCTGGTGATACCTGACAGTGCTCTGGTGATCCGGGGCAGTGCTCTGGTGATCCGGGACAGCATGCCGGCAGTCTTTATGGCGTTATTCAAAATATTCCTTTCAATTCATGAAATATTTCGGGGTTTCAGTCGAAGTTTCCGGTTCCAGGCAGTTGCCATTCGTGGAAGTTTTGGATAGTATTGCGATAAATTAAGTTCGATATATTTTTATCCAACAGGGGGGTATATATGGCGGTAGCTCAGATCGAGTTCTCCAAAGAACTCCAGAGCTTCATTCAGGAATGGAAGGGTAAACCGGGGAACCTGATCATGATCCTTCACCGGGTCCAACATGAGTTCACCTACATACCCCGGGAAGCGGCGGAGCGTTTGGCCAGGGATCTTGCAATTCCTCTGGCCAAGATCTACGGCGTCATGACCTTTTATCATTACTTCAAGACAACCAAGCCAGGCAAACACCGTCTTTCCATCTGCATGGGCACCGCTTGTTATCTCAAGGGCGGACAGCAGTTGGTAGAAGAGGCCGAGAGCATTCTGGGTATCAAAGGCAGCGAGGTTACCCCCGACGGCCTGTTCTCGATCGATGTGGTACGGTGTGTAGGTTGCTGTGGCCTTGCGCCAGTGCTGATGGTCGGCGACGAGGTGTATGGCAAACTGGTCAAGGAACAGGTTGCGGAAATAATAGCAAAGTACCAGGTAGCGGGCTGAGGTTTTGCACTTTACCGTGAGTGATTTCCTGCTGGACCTTGCACAGAATTCTGTGGAAGCAGGGGCCAGTCACATCGTGGTGAGGGTAGTTCAGTCAGATGGTGCCATTGAAATTGCAATAGAAGACAACGGCAAGGGAATGGATGCAGAGACCTTGGCGCGGGTCAAGGATCCGTTCTTTACCGATG
>MIBM01000231.1:233-401 GCA_001830645.1 Spirochaetes bacterium RIFOXYC1_FULL_54_7 | reverse complement strand
TGAACAGGCGGATGGGGAACTCAATCTGGAGTCTGTGCCTGGTGAAGGCACGCGTCTCCGGTTCAGTTTTCCTCTCGATCATGTTGATACTCCCCAGTTGGGAGATCTGCCGGGGTTCTTCCTGTCGGCCCTGTGCTTTGATGGTGAATACGAACTGGTAATACAACG
>MIBM01000231.1:0-155 GCA_001830645.1 Spirochaetes bacterium RIFOXYC1_FULL_54_7 | reverse complement strand
AGCCTCGCTGGTTCTGGTTCGTCGATTTCTGGAGTCTCAGGAAGAATCGCCCGAAGATGGGGCGTAGCGGTCGGAGCGCTTGTGGCGTAAACCAGATCGAAGGCAGTACAGGAGGAGAAGTCATATTATGGCAAAGATGACCTTGGATCAGCTCC
>MIBM01000230.1:9819-11963 GCA_001830645.1 Spirochaetes bacterium RIFOXYC1_FULL_54_7 | reverse complement strand
GCCCCTTGTCGGCTCGTCGACGATGAAGATGTCCGGATCCGCCATAAGACTGCGGCTTACCACCACCTTCTGCTGGTTGCCGCCGGAAAGGTTGCGGGTCATCTGATGCACCGAGGAGCTGCGGATATTGAGTTCCTTGCGGTACTTCTCGGCTACCAGCAGTTCCTGATGGCCATCCACGACACCGAAATGTGATATTTTACCCAGGCTGGCATTGGAGATGTTGGTCTTGATGTCCTGGATCAGGATGAGCCCCAGGCTTTTGCGGTCTTCGGAGATGTAGCCAAGCCCCGCGTTCATTGCGGCCCTGCAGGAGCCAAGATCGGGTTTTTTCCCGTTTATGAGCACTTCTCCCTCGCTCCGTGAACCATAGGATCTGCCGAAAATGCTCATCATCAGCTCGGTACGACCCGCGCCCATGGGTCCGCAGAAAGCGAGTATCTCGCCCTTGCGCAGGAAGAAGGATACGTCATCAACCACCTTGATGGCGTGGAAGTCGGGATGGAAGACGGTCCAGTTTTTTACTTCCATCACCGTATCCCCGGGACGGGACTTCCGTTCCGGGAAGCGGTGGGTCAGATCCCTGCCGACCATGTCCTTGATGATCCTGGACTCGGTCAGCTTCTCAGCCTGGACGTCGTAGGAGCTTATGGATTTGCCATCCCGCAGCACCGTCACGGTGTCGGCGACTTTTAGTACTTCGTTGAGCTTGTGGGATATCATTAAGCTGGTGATTCCCTGTTTTTTGAATTCAAGGATCAGGTCCAGCAGTTTCTCGCTCTCGTCATCGTTGAGGGAAGAGGTAGGCTCGTCTAAGATGAGTATATCCGCCTTCTTGGACAGGGCCCGGGCAATCTCTACCAACTGCTGCTTGCCCACCCCCAGTTTGCTTACGATGGTCTCGGGCGGTTCGCTGAGCCCCACGATCTTCAGGTACTTGTTGGATTCCTTTATATAACGATCCCAGTTGATGATGCCGAACTTCGTCTGCATATGTCCCAGGAAGATATTCTCATATATCGAGAGATAGGGGCTCAAGGCCAGTTCCTGGTGGATGATGGCCAGGCCTTCTTTTTCGCTGTCCTTGACGCTGTGGTAGACGGTCTCGCGCCCTTTGAAAAACACCGTGCCCTCGTAGCTGCCCTTGGGATACACCCCGCTGATGACGCTCATAAGGGTGGATTTTCCCGCGCCGTTCTCACCGCAGATTGAATGGATTTCGCCTCGCTTGACTCTGAGGTCCACGTTGTCCAAGGCTCTGACGCCGGGGAAGTCTTTTGTCAGGTTCCTGATTTCAAGAATGTATTCGTCCACGAAGACCACCTCTTGCTGGATATGGGAACGCCACGGACGATCGGAACGCATTCCTTTCGTCCGTGGCATCTCACTGGTATGCCAGGAACAATATTACTTCAGCTTGGCCGCTTCTGCCGCGGTGTAGAAGCCCGCATCTACAGGGATATTCGAGTTTGCTTTGGTTATGGAAATGGGATCCAGCAGGTAGGCGTTAACGTACTTCTTGCCCGTATTGCCGATCTCCCGGAGGTCGCCGGAAGCGAGGACCGCGCCGGGGATGCTCGGGGTCTGGCCCTTGGCTATGGCATCGGCGAGGATGATCGCTGCTTCGGCAAGCTTGTTGGTGTCCTTGAAGACCGTCATATACTGTTCACCGTTCCGGATGGATACCAGGGAGTCTATTTCGGCATCCTGACCGGAGACCACGGGAAGCCTGGTCCGGTACTTGGCGTCAGCCTTGCAGGCCTCGATGATCGCCCGGGCCAGGGTGTCGTTTGGAGCAAGTATTGCGTCCAGGACCACGTTCCGGGCATCATTGGCAAGCAGGTTCTCCATGCGGGTCTTGGCGACCGGAGCCTGCCAGCCCTCGGTGGCTATGCGGGTGAAGTTGGCGGTGTCCTTGGAAGTCTTGGGATAGGGGCCCACGACCTTGAGAACGCCCTTTTCTATGTAGGGATTGAGGACACTCATGGCACCGTCAAAGAAGAAGAAGGCGTTGCCGTCGGTGGGAGAGCCCGCGAACAGGGTGATGTTCTTGGGGGCGGTGGCGCTGGCGTTCTTGAGGTCGAGTCCCGCCTCGATGCCCTGGCCCTGGAGCACACCGACCTTGAAGTTGTTGAAGGTGATGT
>MIBM01000230.1:8291-9734 GCA_001830645.1 Spirochaetes bacterium RIFOXYC1_FULL_54_7 | reverse complement strand
GGCGACGCCGTCGTTGATGGATCCGACGACGAGGACCTTCGCTCCCTGGGTCAGGAAGCTCTGGATCTGCTGGTTCTGGGTTGCCTGATCGGCATTGGCGAACTGGAGCTCCGCCTTGTAGCCGCGCTTTTCGGCCTCGGTCTTGAGCTGGTTGCCGTCCTTTACCCAGCGCTCGACGTGGGTCTCCGGCATGGCTATGCCGATCAGGGTCTGGCCCGCAGCAGCCGGGGCTGCCACGACGTCTTTCTTGCCGCCACAGGATGTAAGGGTGAGGGAACCGATCACCGCAAGGGCGATCAGCACAATGATCAATTTCTTCATGGGAAACCTCCATTTGGTTGAAAACTTGCACCATTATCACCCCGGGTCTTCTCTTTTTGAAATCGTAAACTTATGACATAAAGCGGTAATCCCGGAGTAATGCCCCTTGAACGCTTACCGGATAGGGAGAGAAATGATGTCAATTATCTACCTTGCCCAGGATGTTCCGGTATACATCCTCGGCGGAGTGGAAGCCGTCCCGGATGATGGTCTCATCCATATTGTCCTTGCCGACCGCCAGTGGCGCTTCGATGTACGAGGGAATCATGGTGCCGCTCTTGTTTTCCTGAAGGGCATCGTAAGGGAAGTCCGTTTTAGTTGCTATGGCCATGGCCAGCCTGGCCGCCCGGGTTGCCAGCTTGGCCAGGGGCTTGTACACCGTCATGAGCTGGGTCCCCTCCACCACCCGCTGGCAGGATATCAGATCCGCATCCTGGCCCACCACCGCCACCGTGCCTGCCAGACGGCGTTCCGAAAGCAACTGGATGGCCGCGTTGGCTATCTGGTCGTTGCCGCAGGAGATTGCGTCGAAGTCCGTGGATTCATCGAAAATCTCGCCTATCCTTTCCAGGGCCTCGTCGAAGCTCCATTCCTCTAACCAGATTTCATCCGCAACCTGGATCCGGCCTGCCTGGATAAGGGGGTCAAGAATTTCATGGAGCCCGGCATTCACCTTGTAGCTGTTGGTGTCCCGGACCGAGCCATTTACCACCAGGTAGCGCCCCTGGGGTACCGCCGTGGTAAGGGCCCGGCCGAAGAGGCGGCCCACTTCCACGTTGTCGAAGGAGATGTAGGCATCTATGGGCACCCCCATGATCATCCTGTCGTAGGCCACCACGGGGATGCCCGAATCCTTCACCTGCTTTATTGCCCCGGCTATCATCTCCGTGTCGTGGGCTATCACCACCAGGACGTCTATCTTGCGGTTCATGAGGAAGTTGATCTGGGCTATCTGCTCTTTGGTACCTCCGGCGGAAAGCTGGACCAGGACTTCCGCACCCAGCTCCTTGGCAGCACCGGTGAATATCTTGAGGTCCTTGTTCCAACGTTCGATGATGAAGGTATCGGTGGCGATGGAGAAGCCGATGGTTACCGCCGGCTTGTCTCCCCGGACCGTTTCCG
>MIBM01000230.1:5328-8272 GCA_001830645.1 Spirochaetes bacterium RIFOXYC1_FULL_54_7 | reverse complement strand
GGCAAGGGGCAGGAGCAACACGGTGAGGACGAGAAAGAGGACGAGCATGCTTCGTTTCATAATCCACCCTTTTCAGGCCGTCGTTCTGCCGCATACACCGTAGGCGGCATACCGGTGGCCTTCCTGAAAATTTTGCTGAAATAGTTGGGATCCTGGTAGCCCACAGCGTAGGCCACCTCCTTGATGTTCATCCGGGCTTCCCGGATAAGCCGCTCCGCCTTCTCCACCCGCAGTGCTGTCAGATAATCAATGAAGGTGGTATGGAGGTGCTCGGAAAAGAGCCGGCTAAGGTAAGCGCCGGAAACCTGGACCGCCTCGGCCACTACCGGAAGCTGCAGCTGGTCCGCGAAATGCTCATTGAGGAAATCCAGGGCCTTGGCCAAGGGCAGGGGAAAATTACCGGAACGCTTGCGGGCCAGAGCTCCATGCAGCTCATTGAAGGCCTGGAGGCTCCATTCCCCCCACTCGTCCAGATCCTTGATGGGCATGATCTCCTCCGCCGGGGACAGCAGAGGCTCTTCGTCGGTGTGGGTGCTGAAGCAGCCGGTGCAGTCGTCTACCAGGAGGGTGAAGAAGGCGGCCATCTTTGCCTTGGCCACGAAAAAATCGTAGGAAGCGAAGAGTTCTTCCCAAAGAGATGTGAAGATACCGCGCACCTCCTCCTGTGGGGCTATGCCTATCTTGCGCCTGATCTGCACTATCCGCATCCGCTCCCTGAGCCGAATGTCTGCGTGGCTCTTCTTTTTGTGAAGTTCCTCCAAGGCCTCGCTGCAGGAGAGGTAGAGCTCCGGCCCCTTGCGGACCTGCCCCGCTGCGTAGGTGGGGAACAGGGCTTCCGGCACGGTTGTGGCTACCGCCTCGGCCAGCTGGGAGATCAGAAGGGCACGGTCCACATCCTCGGGGATCAGGTACAGGCCCCGGTTCAGGTGCATGGCAAAGAGGCAACGGTGGCGGAAGGACAGCTTGGCCGCGATTTCCCGGCACCAGCGTTCCGCCGCCTCTGCCACATCAACCAGGCACACGATGCCTTTGTCGGAATGTAAGGAGAAGAGTTCCTTGAACTTTTCCCACTCTTCTCTGGAAAACTCCTTCCAGATTGTTTCCTTGAGGAAGTGGCGCTCCGCCAATTCCGGTGACCCCACCACAGGAGCGGGTCTGCGCTTCTCCAAGACTGAACGAAGGGAGTCCAGGGTGGAGAGGAAGGTCTTTTTGGACACCGGCTTGACCAGGTAGGAGAAGATGCCCAGAGGAATGGCCCGCTGGACAAGGTCGAAGCGCTCGTAGGCGGTGGAGAGGATGAACACCGTGCCCGGGACACTGTCGTGGACCTCCGCTATCACCTGGATGCCGTCCATGCCGGGCATGTTGATATCCATGAAAACCACGTCGGGTTTCAGCTCGTGGATGGCCTTGATCGCCTCGAAACCGGAGCGGGCCTTGCCTGCCAGGACAAAGTCCATCCCCACGGATTCCAGGAGAAAGGCGTAGCTGTCCAGGACCGGCTCCTCGTCGTCTACTATCAGAACCCGGTACATGGTTCCTGCTCCGTGTTTATGCGTATGACGATGGTGGTCCCCACGCCCTCCCCGCTGCGGATGCGGATGACTTCGGGATCGTCGGGGTAGAAGAAGTACAGGCGCTGGATGACGTTCTCCAGTCCCATGACCCGGGAGGAGGATTCGTCGATGGGCAGGGGATGCAGGAGCTTCTTGATGGTCTCCTCCTCCATGCCCCGGCCATCGTCCGACACCGTCAGCACCAGGTCGGCCCGCTGCATCTCCGCCCGTACGGCTATGGCCCCTAGCCCTTCCAGGTCCCTGAAGGCATGGATTACGCAGTTCTCCACCAAGGGCTGGAGTATGGACACCGGTACCCTGCAAGCATCCAGAAGCTCCTCCGCGCAGTCCAGGGTCAGATCAAGGTTCTTGGGAAAGCGCACCTGCAGGATGTAGAAGTAGTACTTGAGGCCTTCCATCTCATGTCGGAGGGGAACGATGATGTCCTTGTTGCGTATATTGTGCCTGAACAGGAGAGCGAGGTATTCCATGTATTCTCCCGTCCGGTCCGCCCCCTCCACGATGGCGAGCTGCATACCCGTGTTAAGGGTATTGAAGAGGAAGTGTGGGTTCATCTGGGCCTGCAGGGCGTAGATCTCCATTCGCCGCACCAGGTCCTCCATCTTGAGGTTCCTCATGCGCTCCTGCATGTACTCCTGCTTGAGGTTCTCCTGCCAACGTATCTCATCGATGTAGCGGCTGATCTCGTGCTTCATCCGGTTGAAGGCGTCCACCACATGGTCAATCTCGTAGACGGAGCTCATCTTGATATCCTCGATGCCGAAATTCCCTGCTGATATTTCCGTGGCCATGGAGGAGAGGCGCACCATGGGGTCAGTCATCTTCTCCACCGAGCGCAGAAGCAGGGAGATGGAGAACAGGGAAACGAAGACGATGAACAGGAGGTTCCAGGACAGGATGCTCCTGGAATCGGCTATGAACTCGCCGTAGCGGTCCAGTTGGTTGCGGAAGCGCTCGGTGCTGAGGGTGTCTATCTCCGCGTTGATGTAATTGAGCAGGACGGTCATCTCGTCGTAGAGGCGTATGTAGCCGGCGATGTTGCGTCCCCGCTTTTCCTCGGCCGCGGTATCCGCCAGGTCAAGGAAGGACAGGATGAGGGAATAGACCTCCCGCTCCTTGAGGAGAGCGGGGTCCTGCGACAAGGGCATGCCGGCGGGAATACGGTTCCGGAGGGTCTGGGCGTCGATGAGGAGCTTGCCCATGGCGTTGGATGACCGGGTGGAAAGGTACTCCAGGAGCGGCTCCTGGTAGGACAGAAGGGCTTCCTGGATGGACTTGAGGTAGCGCTCCTGCTGGAAGCTGTTGTTCGTGAGCTCCTGCATCTTGATGGTGGAGAAGAGTATGTACGTGGTGGAGAGGACCAGGAG
>MIBM01000230.1:4234-5296 GCA_001830645.1 Spirochaetes bacterium RIFOXYC1_FULL_54_7 | reverse complement strand
GCACCCGGAAGGAGTTGCCGAAACCGGATCTCACAGGCTGGTCCTGTCCACGATCTCCACTCCCGTATCCACTGATGTGGAAGTGTAGCCCGTAGTACGCAGCTCCATCAGGGATCTGATCGCCTCGTAGCCTATGCGCTCCGGGTTGACAGCGATGCTCCCCGCCAGTATTCCCTTGCGGATATACTCCAGGATGGCAGGCTCCTTTCCGAAACCGATAAGCTGTACCCTGCCCACCAGGTTCATGTCGATGAGGGCCTGGGCTGCTGCGATGGTGTCCGCAGTGTCTGTGAAGACGATGGTATTGATCCGGGTGTCCGTGCGGAAGAGACGGTAGATCAGCTCCTCGGCATCCAGGGGATTGAGCCCTGTCCGAAGCCCCGTGATAGGGGCTGCCATGCTCCCTTCCAGTACGGCGGTTATGCCCATCTCCACCAGCTCCTTCTCCCCGAGTATGCCCGGAGATTTGTCGCTGTACACCACCGCCAGGCGCAGGGGGGCCGGTGCTATGCGGGCGACGATGGAGCCCATGCGCCGCCCGATATCGAAACTGTTGGTGCCTATGTAGGGCCAGGGTTGGTCGCTTGGGATGTTGTGGTTGATAAGCACCAGGGATATCTTTTTTAACGCGAGTTTTTCCAGTTGGCTTCGGGCAAGGTGTTCGTCGATATAGGGACAGACCACCACACCATCCACACCACTGTAGGAAGCCATGGCCAGTTCATTCTTGTCTGCATCGATGGAATGGAAGGATAGTACAGCCCCCGCCTCCTCCGCGGCCCGCTGGGCTCCCTGGATGATCCTCAGGAAGAAGGAATCCCTGTTCTCCGGAAGGTACAGGGAGAAATGGTACTCAGGGCCAGGATCTGGCGGTTCTGAACCCCGGATGTACAGGCGGCGTACCAAAGTAAGGGACATTGAAAGGGCCAGGATGGAAAGGAGGGCGAACAGGACGATGCTGACGCGTACGAGGATTTTCACCGGGGAAGTATATCCCCCCTTTTAAACCGGCACAAGCAAATGCGGATCAAGGCCCACATTCACGTGCAAAGCTTCCCATAG
>MIBM01000230.1:3787-4222 GCA_001830645.1 Spirochaetes bacterium RIFOXYC1_FULL_54_7 | reverse complement strand
CCTGCGTCGCGCAGGCAGTCCGAGAGTGCCCGATGTACATCCTCCGGCGTACCGCCGCGGACCACCGAGACGGTATCGATGTTCCCGAGGATGACTCGATCAGGACCAAGGGCTGCACGCGCTTTGGATATGGGAGTAAGGGTATCCAGATCCACGATGTCGTAGGGGATGTCCACAAGGAGAGGCATGAGTTCCGTGGTGTTTCCACAGATGTGGAGCCGGGCAAGAGCCCCCGCCGAGTGGATCGCGTCCACAATGGCCCGATGGTGGCTCACGGTGAATTCAGCGAAGATGTCCGGCCCCATGAGGGAGGAGGCGGCATCCCCGACACCGATTAGATCCGCTCCCGCTGCTATCTGTGCCTGGGCAAAGCTGATGCACTGCCCGGTTACGAAAACGAAAAGATCCCTGACGAATTCCGGATCGTCGTAGAAG
>MIBM01000230.1:299-3764 GCA_001830645.1 Spirochaetes bacterium RIFOXYC1_FULL_54_7 | reverse complement strand
GCCACAGCCTCCAGCCGGTTGGACATGCGCTTGCCCTTGCCAGGATCTATGATCCGCAGCGAGGCCAGCCGGCCCTTGTCCATCAGGAGCGCGCCGGTATCATCGTTCGCGGGGGGCTCGTCGTCGTAGTAGATCACTTTTCCGCCAAGGTCGGAGGCTTCCACCGCGGGATCGGAAATGACGGAGACATGATCCGCACCAAAGCGTTCAGCGAAAGCCAGCTGGCCCCGAACCAACGCATGGTGGTCCGTGGCGTAGAGCCGGTAAGGGACACCGATGCCACGGGCAGCGAAACTCATGGTGATGGGCATGAAGGGTATGCGATCTCCCACGCCTTCAGTTATGACTGATTTTATAAGTCCGGCTCCGTTCATCGACATCTTTGTCCCCTTCCATCATCGGCTCATGGCTGTTGTTATACTGCGGCAATGTACGTTCTGCTCTCCGTTTATTGCTTGATTATAACGGAATATTGCTCTTTATGGCTGGGGCTGCTACAACTCGGGCCTAGGGATGTACATCCCGTGCCCGGGATGATTGTCCTGGTCGCTGGTTTTACGGCGGAGGGTCTGTCGGTCTATGCCGAGGCGCCTGGCCGTACGTGAGATGTTGCCTGATTCTTCCTCGAGCACCTTACGCAGCAATTGTCGTTCCATATCATCGAGAGTTCCCGAAGTGTCCAGGCCTGGTACGCCAGTGGCGGACAGCCACCCCGGCGACAATGGTGCCTGAATCAGGGAGGTCAACACGATATCTGCGGCTTCTTCAATACTGAAGATGCCACGGAGGACGTTCCATTTTTCAGCTGTGTTTTCAAGTTCGCGCACATTTCCAGGCCACTCGTAATCCATCATGGCTTTTACCAAGCGCTCTGGTATCACTGTTGGCGGTATGCCATTGTCGCGCCGGGAATGGTTTTCGGCAAAACGTTTGAAGAGGGGCAGTATATCCTCCCTGCGCTCGCGTAGGGAGGGTATGCGTATGTCAAGTACGCTGAGCCGGTAATATACATCTTCCCGGAAGCGGCCATTGTGTATTTCTTCTTTGAGGGGGATGTTCGATGCCGCGATGACCCTGACTGAAACGGGTATGACCTTGAGGTCTCCCAGACGCATGACTTCGCGCTCCTGCAGTATCCGCAGCAGTTTGCCTTGCAGTTGGATGTCAAGTTCGTTTATCTCGTCAAGGAAGATGGTGCCACCATGGGCCAGTTCGAACAATCCTGCCTTGCCGCCTTTTATTGCCCCGGTAAAAGCACCTTCTACATAGCCAAACAGTTCGCTTTCGAGCAGGGATGGTGGCAGGGCACCACAGTTGATGGCCACAAAGGGACCGTCATGGACAGGGCTGTCGTTGTGGATGCCCTGGGCCAGAAGCTCTTTGCCTGTACCGGTTTCGCCATACAACAGGATGCTACTGCTTGTCCGGGCATATTGGCGGGCAATGCTCAGGCAGGAGCGCATGGTTCCGGTTCCGGCATATACATCGTTGAAACTGTATTTGGCCACCAGGCCTTTGGCGTGTTGCTGCCGTCGCAACTGCTTCTCTATAGCCTGTATCCTGCCCACATCCTGCACTACCGCTACGGCGCCTTCAACGTCGGACCCGACGATGATCGGGGTGAGGCTGAGTGCTATTTCCCGGCCTTCAAGCATCAGAAGCTTGCCGCTTACCTGCTTGTGGTTATCCATAAGATACCGGATATCCGCTCCAGGCAATGCCGCTTCCGCATTGGTGCCGATACTGGCCTTGAGACCAAGCAGCTTACTGGCGGTTCGATTGAGCAGATCGATGTTTCCATGCCTGTCCAGGGACAGGATGCCTTCCTTTACCGTATTCAGTATAGCGGTCAGGCGAATCTCGTTCTCCCGGCGGGCATGGAGGCTGCGGGCGACAATGGCTGCCTTGTCCAACGCCTCCTTGACCGCTTCCGGTCCGGATTCTATGAGACAGAAATCTATGCCGGTATTCTGGGCGGCTCTGGTTGAAACCATGTCACCGATCACGCAGTCGATCTTCAGGGCGACCAGTTCGTGCATTCTCTCTTCTACTTCGGATTCATTGTCTATGGGCAGGAACAGTGCGGGAATGCCAAGCACGCGGCAAAGTTTTTCGGCATGATCGGTAAGGCTATGGAAGCCCACAACGGCCAGTTTGCGGGGGGATCCGATGAAAGGTTTTAGTATTGTTATGAGATCCAAATGAGAGAGCCCGATCTCTATGACTTCGATTCCCAATGTTTCCCGTATCAGCTTGGTTGTTCCACCCCGGCTTACCACAATGGCATCCTGCCCGAGTGTTGCCTTTGCTGCCGCGAGCCCTTCTCCCAGATTTCCTGTGACGGTCTGTATTGGTATGTCATAGGAAGGTGCCAGAGTATCGGCTATGTCCTTGAGTTTCTCGTACGGTGCAATGAAGACAATCATGACAGGTTGAAGCATAGCATAGTCCAGAATCGCCAGGATAGGCGAATTTTTTATAGGCCACTAAATAAAAGCCCCCGATATGGTGTTACCGGGGGCTTTCCTCATGGGATCTGTTGAACCTAGATCAGTTGCCTTTCAGGAGTTTCTGCTTGGCCATATAACCCACAAGGGCCTTGTCCAGGTAGTCGAGTGTACTCCTGGTGTCGCCGAAGGCAGGTTCGGTGTTGTAGGCCTTGGCTATGTCCACGGCGTACTCGGGCATGGCTGAAACCTTGCCCATGGCATCAGCCATGATCTTGACTATTGCCGGGTCGGTGCCCTTGGGGAAGGACAGGAAATAAGCACGGTTAAGTACGAGGTCATAGCCCTGCTCCCTGGCTGTCGGGATGGTGGGGAAGAGTTTGCTGCGCTCGGCGGAAAATACAGCCAGAACCCTGAAGTCACCGGAGTCGATGTATGGTTTCATGACCCCCAAGGGGTTGAAGTTGACATCGATCTTGCCTGCAAGAAGTGCGGCATTGCGCTCAGTGCCGCCTCCGGCATCAACCTTGTTGAAGCTGGCTCCGGACAGTTCCTCGATCATGACACCGCCGTAATAGGTGGATCCGCCAAGCTGGGTACCGAACAGGATGTTGCCCGGATTGGCCTTGGCAGCATTGATGAGATCCTGGAAGGTCTTGTAGGGTGACTTTGCATTGACGGCGATGATGTAGGTATTGTCGTAGATGGCTGCGGCACAGACCTCAAGGGCTTCGTGGGCAAAGTCGGTGATGCCTACTACCTTGTTCACCAGCATGGAATCATGGAAGAACAAGGCGGTGTAACCATCGGGCTTTGAGTCCTTGACCTTGATGGTTCCTGCGCTGCCATTGGCTCCTGCCATGTTGGTGACCACGATGGGTTGTCCCAGGATGTCCTTCAGGTATTTGGCATAGGTACGGGCATAGAAGTCCGTATCGCCACCGGCATTGAAGGGCACGATTACGGTAATGGGTTTCTCAGGCCAGGTGGGGGTAGCGGCCGCGGGAGCGGCTTCCTC
>MIBM01000230.1:0-283 GCA_001830645.1 Spirochaetes bacterium RIFOXYC1_FULL_54_7 | reverse complement strand
GCGATCTTCTTCATGTGACTCTCTCCTTCTGTGTATTTCTCATCACAACGACGTTGTGAGTGTGGACCTTGATTTCTTCACCTGGGTATAGATGGTGAAGCCGATGGAAAAGACCGTCGCGGCCAGGAAGAAAGCGGCGATGGGTGAGGTGAAAAATGGCGTGAAGTCGCCCTTGGAGAACATGAGACCCCGGCGCAGGTTTATTTCTGCCAGCGGCCCTATTATGAAACCGAGGATGAAGGGCGGCAGGGGGATGCCCATCTTCTGGAAGAAGAAACCCAGG
>MIBM01000229.1 GCA_001830645.1 Spirochaetes bacterium RIFOXYC1_FULL_54_7 | reverse complement strand
GGAAGAAGGGGAACAGAAAGGCTATGAAGAGGACCAGGGTAGCCACTTCCGCGGTGATCTTTCCGACTTTTGCGCCGCTCATAGTTCCAGCTCCTTGCTCTTGTTGATCGAGACCTGTATCAGGGATACCACCGCAAGCACCAGGAAGAATATCACTGCCCGAGCCTGTCCCATGGACAGATTGTTGGACAGGAAGGCGGTATTGTAGATGTTCAGAGCCAGTAGTTCCGTACCCAGTATGGGCTTGCCCTGGAACATGGTTGATGGCCCTCCACTGGTCAGGGACACATTTACATCGAACTGCTTGAAGGACTGCACCAGGGTAAGGAACATGGTAACCGTAAAGGCCTGGGCAGCCATGGGCAGGGTTATGGCACGTAACCTTTGAAACGGTGAAGCGCCGTCTATCATGGCGGCCTCGTGCAATTCCGCAGGAACGTTCTCGATGGCTGCGATGTATATCATCATTATATAACCGGCGTATTGCCAGGTGCCGACTATGACCAGGGCAATGACTGCTGTTGCAGGCTTGCCAAGAATGAAATTATCCGGCTGGGCCAGGTCAGACAGGAAGGGGATAACTGCCCCGAGAGAAGGCAGGGCGTTGTTGAACAGGAACTGCCATATATAACCGAGTATCAGGCCGCCGATCAGGTTCGGCAGGAAGAAGCCCACCCGGTAGATTTTTCGTAGTTTGATCTTGCTGGTGACCAGCAAGGCAAGGGAGAAGGCTACAAAGTTTATGAATATCACATTCAGGAAGGTGTACACCACCGTTACACCAAAGGAATAGGTAAAGGCCGGATCCTTGAAGCTTCCGATGTAATTTTCAAGACCTATGAAACGAACCGTGCTGTCCGCCCTTGCAGAAGAGGTCCAGTTGGTAAAGGAATAATAGGCACCTAGAAAGAAGGGCACCACGATCACCACGACAAAGGCCAGTATTACCGGGGCAAGAAACAACCAGAATACCAGGGCGTTCTCTCTCTTGATGTTCATGATCCCTCCTCTCTGAAAGCGGGCGGCATCAGGCTATCGGCTGTTGCCGAACGGCTATTGCCGCCCCGTAATACGATTACTGCTTGTTGGCTACGAGGGCCTTGGTCATCTGATCGATGAACTGTGCCTTGTTGATACTGCCGCTTGCGAATTGATTGTAGATGGGGTTGAGGGTCTTGTCGCGGAAATCGCCGGTGAAGTAGTACTGGCTCCAGGAATAAACCTTGCCTGCTGCTGACCACTCCTGAACGGACTTGGACAACTGGCCGGTGGGCTGGAGGCTGATGCCTGAGTAGGCTGGAATCATGCCTGCAGCCTCAACCATATAGCTGTGGCCGGCAGGGGTGTTCACCAGGTCAACAATGAACTTCTTGGCCATGGCCAGATTCTTGGAGTCCTTGTTGATGGCATAGAACGAAGGAGCGGCGACGAAGATACCGTCGGTGGCCTTCTTCATGGAACCATGGGGGGCAAAGGCCATCTTGAAGGTGGCATTGGCACCCTGGATGTTGGGGTCTGTCCAGTTGCCCTGGTGCAGGAAGACTGCCTTGCCGGTTGCAAAAGCGCCGACCTGTGAATCGTAATTACCGGTGGTCAGCACGCCTTTATCAGCAAACTTGAAGAGCAGTTCCACCCAGTCAGCATACTCGGACAGGCGGGTGGCATCGACCTTGCCGGCCAGCAGGTCATTGACTACAGAGAGGTCGCCATAGGGCAGGCCATTGGCCAGAAGGGAGTTGAAGTTGTGGTGGGCAGTTACCCAGCCCATCTCGATGGCTGCGGCCATGGAAACCACGGAATTGATGCCAAGCTGGGCCTTCATGCCATCCAGCTTTTCGAAGGCTGCCTTGTAGGCAGCATAGTTGGTCAAGGTCTTGGGATCGATGCCAGCCTTGGCCAGGAGGTCGGCATTGTAGGCCATGCCCCAGCCTTCCACAGCCACAGGAGCGCCGAAGACCTTGTTGTTGTACTTGAAGGCAACAGCGGTCTTGGATACCCAGGGCTCGGACGAGACGTCAAGGACCACGCCTTCCCATTCCTTGTAGCTTTCGAGCCCGTCAAAGGTGAAGATGTCGGGCATGTCACCTGCGGCATAGTCAGCCTTGAGCTGGGGCCCCATGGCACCGGCGGTGCCACCGATGGACTTGACCGTAACCTTTACATTGTTGGCAGTGCCCCACTGCGTGGCATAGGCCTCGAGCTGCGGCCCGATTTCGGGCTTGTTCTGCATGATCGTGAGGGTGGCTGCTTTTGCAGCACCGGCTTCAGATCCGCCTGCGGCGAACAGCGAGGTAGCCATCATGGCAACCAGCATAACCAGAAGCAACTTCTTCATCTCAGGTTCCTCCTAAAAGAATATGATACAAGACACGAAAAACCGATATATCCTGTCCGAATGAAGCGTCCCCTCCTCCACGCCGGCTCAGGCACTCCCGCGCTCGACGACCGATACCCGGAGCTGTATATTCCTGAGGGGACGATCGGGTTCCCGCATCCGTCCCAGGACCAGCTCGGCGGCCAGCCGTCCCGACTCCTTCAATGACTGACTGATGGTTGTAAGTTCCATATAATCCGCAGCCTCGATATCATCGAAGCCGAGTATGGCAATATCCTTGGGGACCTGCAGTTTCAGCCGCCTGGCGGCTTTGATCACACCGAAGGCCTGCAGATCCGACATGGCAAAAATAGCCCTTGGGCGACTTTTCTGTGAAAGTAGTTCCATAGCCATCCGGTAGCCATCATCCACAGAAACCTCGCCAAGGCGTATGAAATCGGGATTCAGTTCCTTGCCGGCTGCATCCAGGGCATCACTATAGCCACGGATGCGCAGTTCGCTGGGCTGAAGGGAATATGGCAGCGGGGTCCTCTGGCCAATGTAGCCGCAGGCTTCGTAACCCCTGGACAGGAAGTACTCTGCCGCCAGGGCTCCACCTTTGATGTTGTCGCACTCGATGCAGCAGAACAAAGGATGATGCTGCTCTATGAGTACCACATGAAGGCCGGAACGATGGAGTTGACTGGCATTCTCTTCGGATAAAAGCATTGCCATCACGATTATGCCGTCAAGACGCTTGGTAAAATAGCCTGTCCGTACGTGATTGTCGAACTGGCCAGGAGAGTCGATGCTGTAAACAAGCATTTCGCAGTTGGCATCGTGGAAAACCGAGGTCATGCCCTGCATCCGCTCCACGAAAGATGGAGCCGGGAAGAAGGGAGCCAGAACACCTATCCTTGCTGTCTGCCTGCTCTGCCTGGTACCTGCATTACCATGGCGGATGTAGGAGAGGGCATCCATGGCAGAGCGTATCCGCCGGCCTGTCTCTGCATTCACCTTGTCCGGAGTATTGAGGAAACGGGACACGGTGGAGATGCTTACCCCAGCCTTGTCCGCGACGTCATAGATGGTAGCTACCGGATTCTTCGTCATTCCCATCCTGTCTTCATGAAAATAAGAAACTTAATTCATGAAAGTTCTTTCATAGTATTCACAGTAATTTCACCATTGTCAAGGGAAAAACAACCCTTAGCCTCGATCTTTGTATTTTCTTATACATTCCAGAAAGGCGCTGCCATATCGTTCAAGCTTGGTACGTCCTATACCATACACACCAGCCAGAGAGGCTTCACTGTCTGTCCGGAAATTGGCCATCTCGATGAGGGTCCGGTCAGGAAAGACCACATAGGGCGGAACACCAGCCTGATCGGCAAGCTCCTTGCGCAAGCGCCTCAAGGCGGCAAAGAGCTCTGCAGCACCGGTATCGATATCATCGCCAACAAGTAGAGGCGCACCAATACGTAGGCTGGCCGATTCTGCCTTTCCAGCCTTTCCTGCCTTCGCTGATCTGCCTGCTCTTTCTGCTTTCCTTGCCCTTTTATGTCCGACAGAGCCTGGCTCGCTCTCCCCACCCACCACTTCCTGCGGTACCAGGTAGGATCCTTTGTCCCTGAACAGCTCGAAGGCCGGGCGCCCAAGGGACAGGGTCGAATGCTCGGGATCACGTATAAGATGGTCGGTGGCCAGCAGACGTCTTGCCAGGGAGTTCCAGCCGGGGCGTGACAGCTCTGTCCCTATCCCGAAGGTGCTCAGACCAGAATGGCCGAAACGTTCTACCTTTTCAGTCATCTCGCCAAGGAGCACATCAATCACATGAGCGGCACCAAAGCACTCGCCGGTGCGCTTTACGCAGGACAGGAATTTCTGGGCAGGAATGGAAAGGTCAACTTTCGGACGGGGTCCGTTCAGACAGTTGTCGCAGGCACCACAGTTGCCGCTGCCATCGTGGGGTTCTGCAAAATGTTCAAGGATTACATGGCGCCTGCACCGGTCGCTCTCGGCATAGGCCCGCATAAGTTCCAGCCGGCCAAGGGCCTGACGTCGCTGGTCAGGTTCCATATCTTCCATCAGACGGGAAGCAGACACAATATCACCAGGGCTAAAGAAGAGTACGCAGTCCGCAGGAAGACCATCGCGGCCGGCCCGGCCTATCTCCTGGTAATAACCCTCGATGCTTTTTGGCAGATCGACATGAAGCACATAGCGGACATCCGGCTTGTCTATGCCCATGCCAAAGGCTACGGTGGCCACTATCACCTGGACATCGTCCCTGACAAAGGCCTCCTGGGTTGCGGTCCTCAGCTCCGGAGCCAGGCCTGCGTGGTAGGGAGCTGCTTTCATACCTGCGGCTGCAAGGACAGCAGCCAAGGCTTCGGTACGCTTGCGCGAGCCACAGTAGACTATGCCCGATGCATCAGGCCGGGCCAGGGCAAAGCGGCGGACCTGGTTTTTCTGGTCGACCTTCGGCTCGACTGAAATGCGGAGGTTCGGCCTGTCGAAGCCGCCAAGGAACAGTTCGTGATCCCTGAGCCCCAGGGAGGAGGCGATATCGGACCTGACACGTTCGGTGGCTGTGGCGGTTGTGGCCAGCCAGACAGCCCCGGGATATCGGCCTCTGAGCGCACCGAGTCCACGGTATTCTGGTCTGAAATCATGGCCCCATTCGGAGACACAGTGAGCCTCGTCCACCACGATCAGTTCTGGCGGGGAGGCATCCAGTATGGGCAACAGGCGTTCACCGGCAAGGGATTCAGGGGCAGCGTATACGAGCTTGGCCGAGCCGGAGCGGATCCTGGCTTCCGCAGCCCTGCGTTCGTCATAATCCATGGAACTATTCAGGAACACCGCATCCACGCCGGCAGATACAAGAGCCGCCACCTGGTCGCGCATCAGGGCAATCAGGGGAGAGACCACCAGGGTGGTGCCGGGCAGCATCAGGGCCGGAATCTGGTAGCAGATGGACTTGCCGCCCCCGGTGGGCAGCACGGCCAGGCTGTCCTGCTTGCGGAGCACCGCGGTGATTATTTCACGCTGGAGGGGCTTGAATGAATCGTAACCGAAGACTGATTTGAGCACTTGCTCGGGGCTGGGTGAGGACATGCTTGCCATTCTAGCAGAAATTGCGGCCCGGCGCACACATACGTAAAAGCAAAGTTCAGAAACAAGCCATCATCTGTCGAGGCGCTGCGCCTCTATGGCCTTCCAGCTAAAACCGGACAGAACTCTGCTATCCACCAAGTCTGGTGCACCATGGATTCCATCATCATGGATTTTGCCTGCATCGCACACCACGATAAGGTCAGGCTGGACAACAGCGCATGAATCAGCATCGGTCTGGCCAGACAGAAGGTAGACATCCAACCATTGCCTATGCCGCGGATTCCACCGGTGATTACGACGACAGGCCGGCCGGCAATCTTTACCCCCCCGGGCAATTTATTCCCTTGATCATGGGTATTTTTTTCACAGCTACAGGCCCAAGGAAGGCCAGACGCCAAGAGATGCATCCCCAAAAAGCACCTCCATCATCATGATACGTGCAAAAAATCCAATAAACCGGACTTTTTTGGTTTAAAACCCCTGGTTCACCACCGCTATGATTTTTGGCACGCTTTTTGCTATATAATTACCGCATAGCAGACAAGTACAGTAAGCAATGGAGGTTTTTATGTATCACATGTGGCAAGGCAATGGCTGGAACTCCGGCCCATTCTCATTCGGTTTTCCCTGGGGAGGTATTGTGATGGGAGTACTAACAATCAGCGTAATCATATTCGCGGTTTTCATGATCATCAGATCATCCCGGTCCACCGGGCACGCCACGAACGGCAGCCAGTTTTCTGATCCACGGGAGCATGGCCTGTCCATCCTGACAGAACGCTTTGCACGCGGCGAGATTGACAGCGAGACCTTCCGGACGATGAAGGCGGATCTAAGCGCCATCGACTGATCATCTGTTTTCCAAACCGGGAAGTCGGTGGTTCTTGACACCTCTGATCACTACAAAAGCACCCTTGCCAAACCCGCTCTGAACCATATCCGTTGGCTCACCGGGTATCAAGGTTTGATGGAACGTCGGATTCATGAAACCAGCATCAGCCATAAAAGAGCTTACTTCCCGGGCTGAGAAGAAGCTTGCATCTTTATAAAAAAGGCTGTTAACACGATTTGCACTATACCGTCTGCCCAGATCGCTCTCTTTGTCCACAAATCCGACAATGATGCACCCCTTGGGCTTCAAGACCCGGAACGCTTCCTGAAAGGATCTGAGAACACTGTCTACAAAACAAATAGTGGTCACCATCAAGACAAAATCAAACTCGGCAGGACCGAAAGGCAAATCTTCGGCCACATTCCGGAAAACCCGGATACCCTTGATTTCTGCCTTACGGGCCATTTCTTCCGATGGTTCGACACCAATTCCAATACCCAAAGGCACTGCGAATTTTCCGGAACCAACCCCCACTTCCAGGCCTACGGCTGGAGATGCAGGCATTGCCAAACGGACTGCCTTCAATTCAGCGTTGTACGCATCTTGATTCCTGTCGAACCATTCGTCGTACATATCGCTGTGCTTATCAAACGCTTCAGTTTTTGCCATGAATGCCTCCTGTAAATCCTGAAACCAGAGCAAGACCAACGAAAAACAGAAAGTCCGACACTTTCCATCCGGAAGGTGTCGGACTTTAACATCAGTCATGATCGATTCCGGCCAGCGGTTCCCCGCATCGCACCTTTCCCGTGATTGGCCATCGCGAGATGATGCCTGGCACTAGCTGTTGCTTACCCTCTGTAACACAGCACCGGACAACGCGCTGCGGCTACTTCGTCAAGCCTGCCCACAGGAGTATTGTGCGGCGCATCGTGAAGGAGCCCGGGATTGTCCTTTGCCTCCTGGGCTATTTTCAGCATGACCGCGGCAAAGGCATCCAAAGTCTCCTTGCTCTCCGTCTCCGTCGGTTCGATCATGAGGGCCTCGGGCACGATGAGGGGGAAGTAGATGGTGGGTGGATGGTAGCCGTAGTCTATCAGCCGCTTGGCAATGTCCAGGGTGTGCACCCCCTCGGC
>MIBM01000228.1:6701-6978 GCA_001830645.1 Spirochaetes bacterium RIFOXYC1_FULL_54_7 | reverse complement strand
CAGCGGGTGGGCACCATACGGGATGCAGACCAGATTATCGTACTGGACGAGGGCCGTATCATAGGACGGGGAACCCATACGGAACTGATGGCCGGCTGCAGTGTGTACCGGGAGATTGTGGCATCCCAGATGTCGGCGGAGGAAGCAGTATGAGCCCCAACGGAAGCAACCAAGGGGGAAGCAACCAGTCATCCGGAGAAGCCCGGGTCAACAATCCCATGGCAAAACCCGGCGCAGCCCTGGGGCGGGGTCCCGGTGCCCATGGACCCGGCGGCTT
>MIBM01000228.1:3751-6686 GCA_001830645.1 Spirochaetes bacterium RIFOXYC1_FULL_54_7 | reverse complement strand
AAAGGCCAAGGATTTCAAGGGTACCCTGCGCCGCCTTGCCGGTTACCTGAGGCCCCACCGGGCGGCCATCCTGGGCGTCTTCGGCATGGCCGTCCTGAGCACCGTCTTCTCGGTGGCCGGTCCAAAAATACTCGGCCAGTCCATAACCATCCTGTACGATGGCATAGTGGCAAAGGCCCGGGGCTTGTCCGGGGCCGTCATCGAATACGGGCAGGTCGGCAGCATACTGCTGGTCCTCCTGGGCCTGTACCTCGCCTCGGCGGCCTTCAGCTATGCCACCCAGCTTGTGATGGCAAGGGTATCCCAGAAAACGGTCTACTCCTTCCGCAAGGCCATAGACCAGAAGCTGGCACACCTCCCTTTACGGTACTTCGATGGTCGTACCCACGGTGAGATCCTTTCCCGGGTCACCAACGATGTTGACACCATAGCCAATACCCTCCAGCAGAGCCTGGTGCAGATGATCACCTCGGTGGTCACCCTGGTGGGCAGTGTGGCCATGATGTTCACCATCAGCTGGCAGCTGTCCCTGGTCGCCATCGGCACTCTGCCTTTCTACGTGCTGGCGACCACGGTCATAGCCAGGCGTTCCCAGGGCTACTACAAGGCCCAGCAGAAATACCTGGGAGAGCTCAATGGCCATGTGGAGGAGATGTATTCAGGTCATCCAGTGGTAAAGGCCTTCGGGTATGAAAAACAATCAGTGCAGCGCTTCGACGAGGTGAACGGGCGGTTGTACACCGTCGCCTGGAAGGCACAGTTCGTCAGCGGCATCATCATGCCCGTGATGAACTTCATCAACAACCTCGGATATGTGCTGATTGCGGCCATCGGCGGCGTGATGGCCGCCAAACGCCTGATCAGTCTGGGAGACATCCAGGCCTTCATCCAGTACGCCAGGCAGTTCACCCATCCCATCATCCAGACAGCCAACATAGCCAATGTCCTGCAGTCCACCCTGGCCGCCTCCGAGCGGGTCTTCGAGGTCCTGGACGAGGCCGAGGAAAGTGCCGACGCACCGGCTCTGTCCCCGGCGGTCGATTCCTACACCGCTGCCCGCGGCAATGTCTCCTTCAAGGACATAACTTTCGGCTATACCAAGGACAAACCGCTGATGGACGGCCTGTCGCTGGAGGCACCCCGTGGCGAAACCATAGCCATTGTCGGCCCCACCGGCGCCGGCAAGACAACCCTGGTCAACCTGCTCATGCGCTTCTATGAACTGCAAGGAGGCCATATAAGCGTCGGTGGTGTGGACATACGGGATGTGCCGCGCGGCACCCTGCGGCGTTCCTTCGGCATGGTTCTCCAGGACGCCTGGCTCTTCGGCGGCACCATACGGGAGAACATAGCCTATGGCCGGGACGGCGCTACTGAAGAGGAAGTCACCGCCGCCGCCACCGCCGCCCATGCCGACCACTTCATACGCGTCCTGCCTGATGGCTACGACACCATCCTGAACGAGGAGGCATCCAACCTGTCCCAGGGCCAGCGCCAGCTTCTGACCATAGCCAGAGCCTTCATTGCCGACCCGCGCATGCTCATCCTGGACGAGGCCACCAGCTCCGTGGACACCCGCACCGAGACCGTGGTCCGCAAGGCCATGGAACGTCTCATGGAAGGCCGGACCAGCTTCGTCATAGCCCACCGCCTGTCCACCATCCGGGACGCCCACACCATCCTGGTCATGAATGAAGGCCGCATCGTGGAGAAGGGCAACCACGACAGCCTGCTGGCCGCCAACGGCTTCTACGCCGACCTGTACCGCAGCCAATTCCTTGGGGTGGAGGAGGAAGTGCCGGCGTAAGCCAGGAGGACCATTGCCATAGCTCTGTCCCCTTCTCAGCCCTGTCCCCTGTTGGTCTGTTTACTGTTGGTCTGTTTCCTGTCCGCCAGGCTCCTGCTCCGGCGCTTCATGACCAGGACACCGATCCGCTCCTGCTTCTTGCGGTCCATGGGGAAAAACAGGGTCAGCACGATGGCGGGGACAATGAGCAGTATGACACCCGGGCCAGTCAGGAAAAGGATGGCCTTCAGGGCGCTGTCAGGCTGCATGAAGACCCGTACGCCCTCAGTCGGGGCGGTGTAGCCCGACCAGCCCAGGATCTGCAGGGCCAGGAAGGTAGCCAAGGCGCTGGATAGTTTGCGAATGAAGTTGACAGCGCCGTAGTAAAGTCCCTCGCGGCGGTTGCCCGAGCGCAGTTCGTCCCAGTCTATGACATCGGGGAACATCGATTCCGGTACAACATGGGCGTTGGATGTCATGAAGCCTGCCAGCACGGCCAGCCATAGGATGGCCGTTATCCTGCCTGGCGCCACACTCCAGATGAGCAGTTGCACCAGCACCCACAGGCTCATTCCCAGCACATAGGCAAAGCGCTTGGAGGTCCTGCGGGAGACAATATTCCAGATCGGCAGGGTAAGTGTCGCAGTTATCAGCAGGAGGCCAAAGGCCGCCGTCTCGGGCACCATGCGCAGGCCGAACAAATCGACCTTGGCCAGCAGGTCGCCTTCGCCCAGCCAGTACAGCAGGTAGAAGGGCAGCATCAGGGCCAGCAGGTCGAAGGATATCCAGTTGAGCACATAGATACCCCCGGCAAAGCGGAAGGGCAGGTTGCTCCACAGCTCTCCCAGGGTAGCCCGGAAGCCCTTGCCGGCTTCCGCACTCGGCTCGGGCAAGGGAGACTCGCGGATGAACACGAACAACAGGAGGAAGGGTACCATGGCAGCCCCGCCGAAGATGGCACCAAGGATCAGGTAGCCCTGTTGCGGGCTCAGGCCGGATTCGATGGCAAGGTCCAGTATGGTCGGCCCCAGTCCTGCGGCCACCAGTGAAGCAAGCAGGTTGAAGAACATCCTGAAGGTGGTCAGGGAGGTCCGCTCGTCATAACCGGGAGCCAGTTCCGGCCCCAAGGCCAGGTAGGGGACGCTCACC
>MIBM01000228.1:0-3698 GCA_001830645.1 Spirochaetes bacterium RIFOXYC1_FULL_54_7 | reverse complement strand
CAGTATCTGGGACTGCCAGGGTGGAGCCCACCATAGCAGTACAAAGGCCAGCCCGAAGGGCACGGCAAACCACAGGAAGAACGGCCGCCTGCGCCCCCAGCGCGTCCTGGCCCGGTCGGATATGAAGCCGACCAGCGGATCGTTTATAGCGTCCCACAGAATGGCCACGAAGGCCGCACCGGAGGCCAGCAGGGGGTTCAGGCCAACCACATCGGTAAGGAAGATGGCGTAGAAGAACATGCGCAGTGTATTGAAGCTGGCCCGCCCGAAATCGCCGCCGCCATAGGCTACCTTCTTCCAGAAACCCAGCTTCATTTTACTGTCGCCTGTGTCCATGATTCCCCCTGTCATCGAACTATTTTATGATGTCAGACGTCGCATCCAAAATATCCCGGCGGTACACCCGGTGGCGCTTGGCCCAGGCTACCTTGAAGTGCTCTATGCCGGACTTGCTCAGGAAGTTGTCCTCGTTTACCTGTATGAAGTCTACCTTCTCATATCGGGACGCGCGTATCCTCTGCTCCAGTTCGGTGAACAGGATGGCATCCCCACCCTGTTTCTGGTACCGGGGTAAAATGCCTATGCCATTGAGGTCCAGGGTCAGGGAACGGGAACGCTCCAGCAGTATGTACAGCCAGCCCAGGGGCCACAACCTGCCCCTGGCTTTCTGGAAGCCCCGGCCCAGGTTGGGGTAGGCATTCATGAAACCTGCTATCTCCCCGTCCTTCTCTATGAAGCGAACTATCGACAGGTCCGCCACGAATATCAGGGTTTTGGCCATCAGATCGAACTCAGCGTCAGTGGATGGTACATAATTTGGATTGTCAGCAAAGGCCTCGTGCTGTATGCGCTTGACGGCGGGCAGCACAGCCTGCAGTTCCCTGCGGCTATCGAAGGCCCTGATGGCAAAGTTGCCCCGTTTCCTGGCAATTTCCGCAACCCGGTACAACCGTTCGTCACCCCTGGCAGAACGATCCAGCCACCCGGACAGGTAGTCGGCCGTCTTTGTGAACCCGGCCTTGGTCAGCAAGCGGTCGTAATATGGAAAGTTCCACGCAATTCCCAGGGCGGGAAACTGGTCAAAGCCTTCCACCAGCAAACCGGTTCCCGCGGAGCGTACAAACCCCTTGGGCCCCAGTATGGACGAGAGTCCCCGCTCCCTGGCCCAGACCGATGCCGCGTCCAGCAGGCCGCTGGCGACTGCTTCATCATCGATGCACTCGAAGAAGCCGAAGAAGGCGGTATTGGTGCCATGGTGCCCGTTGTATGCCCGGTTCTCGATGGCAGCTATCCGCCCGACCACCTTGCCATCCCGCCAGGCAAGGAAAAAGGCAGCGTCGGAATGGTCAAAGAACGGATGCTTCCGGGTCAGATACGAACGCAAATCTCCTACAAGGGGCGGAACCCAAAGCTCCTGCCCCTTGTACAGCCGGAAGGCAAACTCGATGAAGCGCCTGATGGCTGCTCTGTCCCCGGGCAGTACCTGGCTGATGTCCATCGGTACCTCCGCCCCAAGTGTAGCCCCGTTGTATGGAGCGGGCAAGCAGGCCTTGCTTTCCTGGTCATCCTGGCCTGTCTTTCTTCCGCCGTCTGACACTTTCTGTCAACAGGAATTCTATCTGCCCGTTTATGGACCTGAAATCATCCTCCGCCCAGGCAGCCAGCTCCCGCCAGAGCGTTGGCGAGAGCCTGAGGAGCAACTGCTTCTTGTCCTTTTCATCTCCCATTGTCCCCGCCCGTCAGTAGATCGAACCGGTATTGACCACTGGCTGGGTATCCTTGTTGGAGCAGAGGACCACCAGCAGATTGCTGACCATCGACGCCTTTCGTTCCTCGTCCAGATCAACTATCTTGTTTTCGCTCAGCCTGGCCAGTGCCATCTCGACCATACCTACCGCCCCTTCGACAATCTTCTGCCTGGCGGCGATGATTGCTGAAGCCTGCTGGCGCTGCAGCATGGCCGCGGCAATCTCCGGGGCGTATGAAAGATGGGTGATCCGGGCTTCCACGATTTCTATCCCCGCGACAGCTACTTTTTCCTGTATCTCTTCCTTCAGTTTCAGGGCTACTTCCTGGCTGCTGCCCCGGAGTGATTTTTCTTCCTCATCGTCCGCTGAGTCATAGGGATACAGCCTCACTATATTGCGCAAAGCCGAATCACACTGGATTGACAGGTATTCAGGGTAATCATCGACGTCAAGGACCGCCTTGGTCGGGTTTATTACCTTCCATATCACTACTATGCCAATGATGATGGGATTTCCCAAGGCATCGTTGACCTTCTGTCTGTCATTGCTCAGGGTCATTGCTTTCAGGGAAACGGTCCTGCCAGCTGAACGTTTTCCGGTGGAACCAGTGGTCGCCCTTCCTGCGTTTGATTTCTCGGGACTTTCCACCGCCGCCTGGTCCTTGCTTCCCAAGGGGTGGACGGAAGCCGCAAAGGGATTAATGAAGTAGAAGCCGGCTTCCCTCAGGCTTCCATGGTACTTGCCGAACAGAGTCAGTACCATGGCTTCATTTGGTTTCAGTATCTTGAGGCCAGCAAAAATCATGGGGCCGACCAAGGATGCATAGCTTCCAGTGATGACGATCAGCACCAGACTTGCTACGCTCAGCCCATCCCGATCCAGCCAGACTATGCCAAGGATGAAAAGGGCCGTGGTTGCCATCATTACCAGGATATTGGATACCAGTACGGCCATGCCGTTGAGGTGCCAGGGTATCCGTTCTACCTTGGCTGGACCATCGGGCTGGTTCATGGATGAAGTTGTCATGTTTGCATCCTCCATATATCAGGTCAAATATGATATCAAAACGATATCAATATGATAATACCACGTATTCGGGTCACCATCAAGATAATTTCTCTTTTTCTGGTTCCGCCCATACCGAGTGGCAGTGGGCAAGCCTTCCATGCTAGGCTAATTCCATGCACAAGAGCCTGGCCCACGCCGTTGATGGTTTGGTTGTCAAAGCCCTCAGGACCTGGGATATGGTACGCCCCGGGGAACGCATACTCCTGGGTGCCTCGGGAGGCAAGGATTCAGCCATCCTGGCCAGGGATCTGGCCCTCAAGCACAGCCAGGGCCGTCTGGATGCCGAGCTCTGCGCCCTGCACATACGCAACGACTTCTCGCCCGATGCCATGTCAGCCAGGCTTGCAGAAGAATATGCCGCCTGGGGTATACCCCTGGTCACCATCGATGTCGCGGTCATAGGAAGACTGAAGCCTGGCCGGAAGATGAACTGCTACTGGTGCAGTACCCAGCGGCGCACCGAACTCTTCAAATACGCCATGGAGCATGGTTATACGACGGTCGCCTTAGGCCATCATCTGGACGATGTGCTGGAGACCCTGTTCATGAACATGATGCGCAAGGCCGAGCTGTCCACCATGCCGCCTGTGATCCAGTACCGGAAATATCCAGTCCGGGTCATCCGGCCCCTGTACCTTGTGGAGGAGAGGCAGATCCTGGAGCTGGCCGGAGAACTTGGCATCCTGGCCACCACCTGTTCCTGTGGCTACAACGACCGCTCCGAGCGTGACCGGGTCCGTGGCCGCGTGGAGGCCCTTACCGGCGGCTCGTCCCAGGCCAAGCGCAACCTGCTGGAGTCACTGCGCCATATAAGCCCCGATTATCTGCCGCGCTGAAACTGCCTGGCAGATGCTTCCGCACTTGATCTTGCGCGCGGTAATT
>MIBM01000227.1 GCA_001830645.1 Spirochaetes bacterium RIFOXYC1_FULL_54_7 | reverse complement strand
CCTGCAGCCAGTCCCGTTGGTTGCGGGCCGGCATTTTTTCTAATAGATTGTTGTGACCTAATTGATATATTCCAGGCTGGCAGTAGCGGCTTGGGATGCTTGGTCTTCAATAAGCTTCATATCAAGGATCGAACCGAATCACGTAAGGTCAGTGTAGTCTTGAGGACAATGTTTTCGTGGTCAATGTCGGGAAGGTTCAGATGATCAATAACCGTCCTGCCTGCGAGCTTGCCTATGAGAAATCTGGGTACCCTCACCGAAGTAAGGGGGGGTACGCATTCGGTGGCGTTCTCGCTGTCATCAAAACCGATGGCCGATAGATCCTGTGGTACCTGTAGCCCCGCAACCCTGAGCTTCTTGATGCCATCTACAGCATGTTCGTCATTGACGAACAGTATCGCTGTAGGCATTCGGTTGGTTCCTGAAGTGTCTGACAGCAGTTCCGCGATCGCTTCATCGCCTTTCCCAAGATAAACCTGAGCTTCAAGGCCTTCCAATTCCATCCGGTCCTTATAACCCTGCTGCCTGAGCTCCGTATAATCATATACGCGGTCTCCCCCGACAAAGGCAATCCTCCGGTGCCCCTGGGAAAGAAGGAATTCCACAGCCAATCGGGCCCCCGCATTGTTGTCCATCCCCACCACGCTGATACCTTCGGGACCGTGTTGCCTGGCCAGAAGAACGCAAGGCAGTTTCTCCGCCCGGATGTCGCCAAAAATGGGATCATCTTCCAGTGCTCCCATCAAGATCACTCCATCCGGCCGCAAGGATGGGTCGTGGATCAGGGCACTGGTTGCATGGTTGGGTTTCAGTGGTGGATCGTGGGCTGCCAAGGTCAGATTTCCGTGGGCTTCATCCACCACGGCAGATTTGATCCCCTGGAGCAGTTCACGGAAAACCTGGTGAGAACTCATGCTCAGAGGGTGGATCAGGAGTATGCTCGGATTCTTTGTTGACACACTTCTGCCGTTGATGGACTGCGGTTCAAGTTCTGCAATAGCACGAAGGACTTTTTCCTTCATGGCAGTGGATACATTGGGTTTGTTGTTCAGGACCAAGGATACGGTGCTTTTTGAAACGCCTACATGCCTGGCTATGCTGGATAGGGATACCATATGCACCTCTCGAACGCTACTGTATCGTTCGTTCGATATTTGTTCAATCAGCGCCAATCAATCAGAACTCCCAGGTAATCATTTGGCTTGTCAATCAGGTTCTCGAAGGCGGTCTGAACCTGGCCAGGTAAAACAACAGTCTGGATAAAATTCCTGGTTACCAGTGTGCCATCCTTGACCATGTGCAGGAGCCCGTCCAGCGCATCCTGTTGGGAATGCCATTCAACGAAGGGTTGAAACAAACCATCCACTGCTTTCTTTGGCGGTAAAATGGTTTCGTGGGCACCTATGATGGTGACAAGCTTACGATGGACAAGTTTGTAGAAGTTCACCTCTGCCGTACCCCTGCTGGAACCAAGAAGGATCAGCTGTCCCCGGTTTTCAATATACGTCAGGGCATCGTTTACAACCGCCGGGGATCCGGTAGCCTCGACGATCGTATCAGCTGAATACGACAGATCCGCTGCAGTTTTTGCGCCTGGGATACCACATTCCCTGGCTATTGCCAGCCTTCGGTCCGAGTAATCCAGTATGCTTATCTGCTCCACCGAGGGGATGGTTTTCATGAGTTGGGCACACAGGTTGCCCACCAGCCCCGCTCCGTACACTACCACCTTCCGGGGAATGACATGCAGGGCCGCAAGGGCGCTGTACGCTATCTGTGCGAACCGTCCCAGAAGGAAAGGCCGGAGATCCGTATCCGCAGGGAGCCGTGCCCATAGCATCTCGGAACTGTCCAGGACGCCATGCGAAGCATGTTGGCCATAGTACAAAACCTGGTCACCCACAGCAAGATCACAATCCACATTGGCTTCAATGACAGCCCCCACTGCGGCATAGCCGGGGTACACCGGGTATCGGGCCCAGCTTATGCTGGGATCTGAAAATCCGATGTGGGTTCCATTGAAGAGGGCTGTCTCGGTTCCCGGGCTTATCAGCGTACAATCATGCTTGACCAGGCATTGGGAACGGCTGCTCAAAAAAATCGAACGATGTTCGATAGCTGTTTTACTTTTTTCGGTAAAAGCAAGCTGTACAATGTCCATTTTTCACCTCTCGACCAATTATACACGACATGATCTATTAATGAAACTAGAATAATTGCCATAGTTCACAAGTATTTCTTGACAGCGCTGGATTGAGACTCTACAATTCAATCGATCGTACGTTCGTTGTTCGACATCAATATTTCGCAAAAGGCGAATATCTTGCAGGAAATCCGGCCCCCACCACGGGCCAAAGCCGGAATCGAAGGAGGGTTTGATGCGTAAGGTTATTATCCTTGCAACCGTGTTGATCATGCTGGTACCGCTGGCGGCATTCGCTACCGGAGCCACGGAAACGGCAACACCGGAAAGCACCGTTATCAGGTTCACATGGTTCACCGATGGCCCTGACCGACCAGCAATAGAAGCCTTGGTCACTGAATACATGGTAGCCAATCCAGCAGTGAAGGTGGAACTTTCAATCGTTCCCTTTGCTGAACTGAACCAGTTGCTCAATACCCAGGCCTCGGCGGGACAGGCTCCGGATGTCGCCAGGGTTACCGAACCCTACCGGTTCTTTGACTATGCCCTTGACCTGAGACCTCACGTTTCTTCAGGTTTCGGCGCACAGTTCCTGGCAGGTCCTATGCAGCTCGTGACAACTCCAAGTGGTGCTCTCGTCGGTTTTCCCCATGACCTTACGATGAATGGCCCTTTCATCAATGTATCCCTCTTCAAGCAGGCCGGCATTCCCGTACCTACCGGCAAGGTCAGCTGGGAAACCTGGTTTGAACTGGCCAGCAAGGTCCAGAAAGCCACCGGAGTGCCGTATGCAGTAGCTGCCGATAGAAGCGGCCACCGTCTGGACGGCATCATCCAGTCTTTCGGGGGCAGTTATTTTACCCCCGACGGAAAGAGCCTCAACCTTTCTTCGCCAAAGACAGTCGAAGCTCTGAGGTACTTTGTGCAACTACACAAGGATGGTGTCATGCCCCTTGAAATCTGGGCAGGCGGCAGTGGATACGTAGGAGCCAACCAGCAGTTCGTCAACGGCCAACTGGTCATGTACGTCAGTGGAAACTGGCAGGTTGCCCAGTTCGCTTCAACCATCGGCGACAAATTCGAATGGGCTGCGGTACCCAATGGTTACAATGTCCAGAGTGGTGGTATGCCGGGCGGAAAGTTTGTCATGGCCTTCAGGGGCAAGACCGATCCAAAGGAAGTCGGCAAGTTCATCGAGTTCCTTTCAAGCAAGGAAAGTGTAACAAAATACGCTTCCACTGCGATGTTCCTGCCTGCGAGGAAGGACCTGATAGCCTCGGGCATCCAGTACCCGGTTAGAACCGATGTTATGAATGTGTTCTCCGCTGGACTCGGACAAATGCCCGCTACTTCGTTCTCTGATAACTATCACCTTAAATTCGGAATCGTAGCCAATGTAGTACGCGACAGGATCACTCAGGCAATCTCCGGAGAAATAAGTTTCGAAGAAGCGATGCCCCGGATGCAGCGTGAAGCCGAAGAATTGATGAAGTAAACCCGGCAACAATCGTTCCAGGCTGGGGGAAACAACACCCCCAGCTTTTTTTGGCTGTGAAGAGGAGGTGGGTATGACAAGTGCAAGAAAAAAACCACTGCAGATTGCTCCGTATGTGTTTGTGCTACCGAACCTGATCATTTTCATTGTATTCATCGTAATCCCCGCCTTTGCCAACTTCTACCTGGGCATGTTCAAAACCTCTCCTATTGCCCCGCCTGTCTTTGTGGGCCTGGCAAATTTCCGTTACATTTTCTTGATAGATGACTTGTTCAAACGATCCCTGAGCAACCTCTTCTCCTTCGCCGTCTTTGATGTGGTGGCAATCGTGGTACTGTCGGTAGTCATCGGGGTACTGCTCAATCAGTCCATCAGGGGTAAAAGCTTTTTCCGAAGCGCTTTCTTTTTCCCCGTATTATTATCCCCGGTTGTGGTTGCCCTGGTCTGGGGCTGGATCCTGAACAGCCGCTTTGGCTTGCTGAATGCAACGCTGATCTGGTTAGGTTTCAAAGGCCAGCCGTGGCTCTTGCAACCTGATCTTGCCAAGGCCTGGACCGTTGGCGTGCATGTATGGGCAACAGTCGGGTTCTTTGCAATCATCATCCTGGCCGGTCTTCAATCGATACCGGAAACCCTTTACGAGGCTGCGGAAATGGATGGATCAACTCCCATCCAGAATTTCTTTTATATTACCTTGCCAATGCTGGCCCCTTCGATCACCACAGTATCGATGCTGAGCATGATCCGGGCTTTCGAAATATTCGACCATGTCTACATACTGACCGGTGGCGGTCCAGGTACCGCTACCATGATGGTAGTCCAGTATGTATACCGGGCAGCTTTTGAACTGGACCAGCAGGGTCGCGCGGCTGCAGCATCACTGGTGCTGTTTGTCATACTGCTGTCCCTTGCCTTGGTCCAGTATATCCTGGGCCGTCGACAGGAGTCAGTATAATCATGTCAAGAAAAACTTCACTTCCCGCACGCGTGGTTATCTATACTGTTCTTGTCCTGGGATCGTTGATCATGTTCGTTCCGGTATTCTGGATTGCCCTCTCTTCTTTCAAAGGCCTGGGCGAAATATATCTGTCACCGGCTACCTTTTTCCCAAAAAAGTGGATTTTCAGCAACTATTCGGAGGCCATTTCCCAATTTCCTTTTCTGCGCTACCTGTGGAACAGTATTTTTGTAACAACTACGGCTACGATACTTACCTTGTTCATCAATTCCCTGGCAGCCTTCGCCCTGAGCAAGTACAAATTCCCCGGCAGGGATTTCATATTCATCCTGATGCTTGCCACCCTCATGGTGCCTGTAAGGGTTATCATGCTACCCGTCTATATGATGATAGCCAGGCTTGGTATGGCTAATACCCTGGCAGGAATAATAATACCGCCTTCTGCAACGCCGACGGGAGTCTTCATCCTCAGACAATACATGCTTACCATTCCCGATGAGTTGATCGATGCTGCCAAAATCGATGGGGCCGGTCACTTCCAGATTTATTCCCGCATAATCATGCCCCTGTCCACACCCGCCTTGGCAGTGCTGACAGTATTCTCCGTCATGTGGCGCTGGAACGACTTCCTCTGGCCCCTTATTGTAATCAATAGGGAAAAATTATTCACGTTGCAGCTGGCCTTGGCCAGATTCCGGGGAGAGTTGGTCACAGACTGGAATTATGTACTGGCAATGACGGTACTGAGCATCCTTCCAATCGCTTTCGTCTTCGTGTTCATGCAACGGTATCTGGTACGGGGCATAGCCTCTACCGGCCTGAAAGGTTAGAAAGGAAGCATACCAAGTGAAGTCAACCAACCCGGCTCCGTTTCATAGCCCCGCAACCGATGGTGGCATCATCTGCGCCGGCAAGGGAAAATCCATCCTCCGTATCAGAGTGCTGGAAGACTGGCTGGTCCGCGTCAGTTTTCTTCCTGATGGGCTCTGGCGTCTTGACAAGACCTGGATGATCCAGGGAATCCAGCCGGCCTCCCCTGATCCCATACCAAAAGAAGGACGCAATCGGGACGATGTATCAGTGTTCACCTGCCCGAAAGCCACCATCAAGGTTACAGGCAATTCAGTAAGCATGCAAAGCACTGAATTGGCTTTAGACCTGGATATGGAACGGGGTTGCCTTGTCTGGAAGAACAGCAGTGGTACTGTCTTTGCCAGGGATGTGCCCGATCGCGCCTACATTTTTGACAGCAGAGGCACCAAGGTTTCCCATTACCTTGAACGTTGGCCCGATGAGTATTATTACGGCTTCGGTGAGCGCGCCGGGCCTTTGAACAAGAAAGGCCTCCGCATGGAAATGCGGAACCTCGATGCCCTGGGCTACGATGCCAAATCGACCGACCCGCTGTACAAACACTGGCCTATCTACATCACCTGGTTGCCGGAAAAGGAAATTGCCTACGCCCTTATCTACGACAATCTGTCGGATACCGTTTTTGATATGGGCAAGGAAATAGACGCATACCATGGAGATTACCGTTCATACCAGGCGGCAGGGGGAGATATAGATTACTATCTGGTCTATGGGCCAGACCTTGCCGGTCTTGTTCGGAAACTGAGCCTGCTGATCGGGCGGATCCAGCTACCACCAAAATGGGCATTGGGCTATATGGGCTCTGGCATGGGATATACCGACAGCCCCGACATTACCAACCGCCTGGGTGATTTCATCCAGGAATGCCAGACCAATCGCATACCCTGTGACATGTTCCATCTTTCTTCGGGTTACTCCATGAGCAATGGCGGCAAACGCTGGGTTTTCCACTGGAACCGGGAACGCATACCCGATCCACCGGTCATAGCCCGTACCTTCCACAAGAGCGGGATGAAGGTTTGTGCCAATATCAAACCGTGCCTCCTGGACAGCCATCCGGAATATGCCGATGCTGCCAGCAAAGGCATCTTCCTGCAGGATGAAGAAGGCCCCCATCTTGCCAAGTTCTGGGGAGGAAACGGAAGCTACATTGATTTCACTTCATCCCAGGGTTACCACTGGTGGCAGGATAAGGTCAAAACACAGATTCTACAGAACGGCATAGACTCTACCTGGAACGACAACAACGAATACGAGGTATGGGATGACGGGATACTATGCCAGGGTTTCGGAAAACCCTTTCCCAACTATCTGATCCGGCCGCTTCATAGCCTCTTGATGACCCGGGCTTCCTGGGAGGCCCAGATCGGGCACAATCCAGACCAGAGGCCCTTTGTCCTGTCGCGCTCTGGCTGCCCTGGCATCCAGCGCTATGCCCAGTCATGGAGCGGTGACAATTCCACTAGCTGGCAATCCATGAAGTACAATATCCCGATGGGTCTTGGCCTGAGCCTCAGTGGCCAGCCGAATATCGGCCACGATGTGGGTGGCTTCCTGGGCAAGGCCCCTAGTCCTGAGCTTTTTGTCCGTTGGATCCAGAACGGCATTTTCCATCCCCGGTTCTCCATACATTCCTGGAGAACCGATGGCACCGCCTCGGAGCCCTGGATGTATCCCGAAGTGCTGGACGAAGTCAGAGCCGCGATAGAGTTCCGGTACACACTCCTTCCTTACCTGTACAGCCTCTTCTGCGAGGCCGCCGATACAGGTACGCCCATCATCAGACCTATGGTATATGAATTCCCCAGTGACCCGGCATGCGTAGATGAATCCTTTGATTTCATGCTGGGCTGGGGACTGCTTGTAGCCTCGGTATT
>MIBM01000226.1:1462-1575 GCA_001830645.1 Spirochaetes bacterium RIFOXYC1_FULL_54_7 | reverse complement strand
GAAGGGCGACAACATCGAGGAGTTCCTGCGGCGGGGAGACCTGGGGATCGACCTCGTGACCACGCCGACCTTTCTCGACGCCTTCCGCGAGCTCTCGACGGGCAATTCAGGCC
>MIBM01000226.1:953-1402 GCA_001830645.1 Spirochaetes bacterium RIFOXYC1_FULL_54_7 | reverse complement strand
CGAGTGTGATAGTCTGCCGTGAGACCTGCCGGGAGGGGAACAGTGTCGCATGAGAAGACTCATACGGAAATCCGCAACTCCGAAGTGCATCGCGATCTGATCGAAATCACCGAGTAGATGCACGAGGTCATGCGCGTCGCGTTGCGGGAGCACGAGAAACGGTTTGCCCTGGATGCTGCGTCGAAGTCGATCGATGACCGAGAAAACAACTTTCGTCCTTATGATCAGCGACAGCAGTTCTTCGTGAACGTATCGAAGGACCGCTTTCTTGAGGAAAAGCATCCGGCGCGCATCATCGATCTGGTCGTTGAAGGGCTGGATTTGTCGCAGATCTACGAGCAGTACTCCGATGAGGGTAATCCCGCCTTTCATCCGAGGATGATGCTGAAGGTGTTGTTCTACGCCTATTATATCGGCGTGATGAGCAGCAGGACGATCTGGGATTGCGT
>MIBM01000226.1:753-914 GCA_001830645.1 Spirochaetes bacterium RIFOXYC1_FULL_54_7 | reverse complement strand
GGTACCGAACTTTCGTACGATCAACTCGTTCCGGCTCCGTCACCTGCCCGATCTGTCGGCGTTGTTTACCGAGATCGTACTGCTGTGCAAACGACTGGGGATGATCGGATTCGAGCATCTGGCCGTCGACGGGCAGAAGATTCATGCAAACGCGAACTTCA
>MIBM01000226.1:585-727 GCA_001830645.1 Spirochaetes bacterium RIFOXYC1_FULL_54_7 | reverse complement strand
CGAAGCGAGTACGAGAAGATGAACGCGGGACTGGAGCGACTGCTGAATCGGGAGATCAACGAATACATATCGCAGGAAATCGTGGACAAGCGTGCGGCGACGTTGGAGCACAAACTCGAGAAGCTTGCTGAGTTTCAGAAGC
>MIBM01000226.1:0-539 GCA_001830645.1 Spirochaetes bacterium RIFOXYC1_FULL_54_7 | reverse complement strand
TGCGGATGCGCCGGTGATGAAGCATAAGGACGGAACGAGCAAGCCCAGCTACAATCATCAGAGTGCGGTGGACGGGGAATACGGGGTGACGACGGCGGTACGAACGACTCAGGCGAGTGATCGTGCCGAGGATCTTGAGGTAATCGTCGACGCCTCGAATGGGAACACCGGTGGAATGCACAAGACGGTAAGCGCCGACAGCGGGTTTTGCAGCTACGGGATGCTGGTGAGCACTGAAGAACGAGCCGAAGAGTTCTACGTTCCGGATACGCGGTTTGAGGAATCGAAGAAGGATCCTGAGGAGAAGAAGAAATACGGACCGGAAGATTTCCGTCGCGAGGAGGATCGGAGCTACAGATGTCCGGCCGGTCATCCGATGAAGCACCTCGGGACGGTCGACGGCGTCGACGGCGCCCGCTTCGACCGATACATGGGAACCGCATGCGAAGGATGTCCGATGAAAGCGAAGTGCACGAAGGCTGCGGTCCGGAGTCTTCAGATCGATACCCGAGAGCCGTACAGGCAGAAGATGCGGGAGA
>MIBM01000225.1:9792-10094 GCA_001830645.1 Spirochaetes bacterium RIFOXYC1_FULL_54_7 | reverse complement strand
AAGATGTGGTCATCGAGGCGAAACAAACAGGTTCCAGGACGGTCATCGTCTATACCAATGGAACGTTTCCCCTTCATAGCAGTGCAGACACCCTCTTTGTCAGCCTGGACGGCCTCCGGGAGACCAACGACAGGCTCCGGGGCAGGAGCTTCGACACAGCGGTGAACAATATCAACTGTTCGACACACCGGAAAATCCTGATCAATTGTACCATAAGCGCGCAGAACGAAGGCGAAATAGAGGAGTTCTGCAGTTTCATAGCTACGATCCAGCATATCAAAGGTGTGTTCTTCTACTTTTAT
>MIBM01000225.1:7912-9660 GCA_001830645.1 Spirochaetes bacterium RIFOXYC1_FULL_54_7 | reverse complement strand
GAAGACACCTGGGACCGGCCGACTGATCTCTGCTACATCTATGCGAACAACACCCTCCACCAATGCTGCCGAGCTATCGGCAGCGATGAAGCATGCAAATCCTGCGGCTACCTAGGCTATGCGGAACTTCAGTGCCTGGCTCGCTTGAAACCGAGCTCAATCTGTGCGGCAATTCGCAGTACTTAGCCATGAGTCAGTCAATCCGGCATCCTGACGCCGGCTATCACAAGCTCCTGCTAGCGGATAACCAGCTTTTCGGGCCATGGGGTACTCCTGGCAAAGCCCCATACCTTGTCAATGTACTGATCAGTGTAACCTTGCTCGACCAGATGAAAGAGGTACGCTCCTCTCGCTGTAACCACGTACGCATCGTTCCGGCGCTTGACAAGCCCCATGCCGGCAGCAAGTCGCAACTCCCATCCAAACATCTCATCCAGCGGCTTCCCGAACAAAGTAAAATAATCAGCCTTCGAAACGTGCAAATTGTATATGCTCCAGAAGAGCCAGAAGAGGGCACGCTCCCTCTCTGTAAAATCCACCTCAAGGGCAGTAGGTGAACGCCCCTCCTCCACGGCGTGAATGTATTCCCCTACGGAAAACACGTTCATGGAAAAACCCGATGGTAGCAACGATGCCGCGCTGGGACCGAACCCGATGTAGTTATCGCGGGTTACCGATGAGTATCTTCGAGAATCTTTGCGGGCAAAAGTCCAGACCGAGGTCCGATGAAATCCGAGATCAGCGCTCACCTCGAGAACCGCTTTCAGAAGGTTCTTTTTCCGTCGCCTCCCGAGGGGGCGCTGGGGGTTGTTCGCATAGGTGAAATCAATGAAGGGATAGGTGGAAATCTGCGTAGCTCCGCTGGCCACTGCAACACGGAAGTCCTGCTGTATGTCTTCGGCAGTTTGCCCCGGCAACCCGAAAATCAAGTCTACGTCGATCACCGACATAGCCGCATCTTTCATCATCGCAATACGGCTCGATACATCCCCCTGTGTACGACCCAGAACCCGAAGGCAGTTAGCCTGAAAAGACTGAGCACCTATACTGACCATGGTGAATCCGGCGTCGCGCAGCTTCGACGACGTGTCGAAATCGATATCCTCCGGGTGCAACTCGATACCGCAGGGACCCTCGACCGCGAATGACCGCTCTATCTGATCCTGAATTTCCTGGAGATGCTTACCGAGGAGGTATGGTGTTCCACCGCCATAGTACACGCTCGACACCGACGAATGATGTGCCAGTTCACCTGCGGCCCTGATCTCCTGCTTCAGAGCCGCTACAAATGGTTCGACCGCCGCGGGATCAAAGCGTTCCTTGAAATAGGGACAGAACCTGCAGAGGGATCGGCAGAATGGAATATGGAGGTACAATCCGAGACCAGGAATCTCTCCGTCGATACAGCGCGGATGTCCGGATGTGAAGATGAAAGCCCTCGGAGACCGCTTGAGCAACCAGGTGAGAAGCGTGGTAATCATCCTTTGTCCCTTGTTTCCTGAAGTTTGCATCCAATTTTCAGGCACGTGATGAAAGTGTAATGCATCGACACCTGATTGTACAATGCAAATTGAGGCCTGGTTGCCACAGGCCGAGGGCAGCAAAATACAAACCCCGCCATGAAGCAAGCATGCTTGCGCCAGTCTGAGCGCCATGCGATACTCGCAATATGAACCAGGACACCCACGAACCCAGCCATAGACACCCGGCGCCGCAGGTCGGCCTACACATAATCGATACAAGCCAGG
>MIBM01000225.1:7484-7796 GCA_001830645.1 Spirochaetes bacterium RIFOXYC1_FULL_54_7 | reverse complement strand
TGGCGGGAGCTTACCAGCGAACGCTCGGTGCGCCAAGCCGACTACATAGGCGAGCCGGCAAAATACGCAGCCTACCTGCGCTACTTCCTGCCCTGGAACGTCGTCAGGCTCATCCCCATCCTTGCATCCATCCCGCTGGATCTAAAAGCCGGCGACTGCCTTATGGACATAGGCTCAGGCCCTCTGACCCTGCCCATAGCCCTGTGGATAGCCAGACCGGAACTGCGCAGCGTACCCCTTCAGTTGCTGTGCGTAGACCGCGTGCGCCGGGTGGTCGAGACCGGGCTTACCATCCTCAACGGCCTGGCCATG
>MIBM01000225.1:838-7448 GCA_001830645.1 Spirochaetes bacterium RIFOXYC1_FULL_54_7 | reverse complement strand
ACCTCGGCATCGAAGATACAAGCGAATGGTTCAAACTGGTCACGGCGGCCAACGTCTTCAACGAGTCATTCTGGAAAGACAAGCAGGTCCTGTCCGACCGCGCCGGCGAGCTGGCCGGCCAGCTGTCTTCCCGCCTCGTGCCGGGAGGCAGGATACTGGTGGTGGAGCCAGGCGATCCGCGTTCGGGAGCCATGCTTTCCGCCCTCCGTGAATCCATCATCCTCCGTGGTGGCCAGGCTGTGGCACCCTGCCCCCACCAGGCGGCCTGCCCCATGAGCGGAGTCTTCCTGTCCGCCGCCTTCCGCAAGGACAAACCGGAACCGGGGACAGTCCCCCTGGACCGCGTCGCCGGCCTCAAGGCCGCCCGGGAAGCGGCGGCCAAGCGGGTCTTCCCCATCCCGCCGGTGGTTACCGCCCACGGCCGCTCCAAAGCCCCCTGGTGCCACTTTGTGCTGGACCGCTCCGCCGCCCCCGCCCGCCTTACCGCCTTCAGCGAAACCACCGGCCTACCCAAAGACCGGCTCATCGCATCCTGGCTGTATGCCGAGCCTGTCCCCCTGGCCCGCCAGGCTAATCCGCCTCCGGCTATCCGCATCATCTCCGACCCCTTCCGGTTAGGTGACAGCGGCCTGGGCCGCTATGCCTGCTGCCGCACCGGCTATACCCTGGTGAAGGGGGATCTTGCCCTCCTCCCCTCGGGATTCATGGCTGTCCTCGATTCACCCCTGCCCGGAGCCAAGTCGGAAAAAGATACCAAATCCGGGGCCGTCATAATCCAGGCCAGCTTTACCCCTGGCACTTCCCCAACCCTGCCCCCCCAGGAACCGCCATCCAACGGCACCCGGACAAGGTCGAGCAGGAGCTCCAGAGCCGGCTCCGACAGTCCGGCAGGTGCTGGTAGTGACAGCCCAGAAAAGCCCGGCACCAAGGGTCCAAAACGCAGTTACGAAGACAAGCGCAAGGGATCAAAAGGACCTAAAGGCTCCCAAGGCCCTTCAAAACCCCAGGGCCGCAAGTCAAAAAGCACGGAAACCGGCCAGGAAAACGCTGGGCACGGCCGGTTCAGGGGCCTTGGCTCCACCCGTTCGGGCAGCAAGTCTCCCAGACCAGAGAACAAGATCCGGGGACCCAAGAAAACCTATTGACACGCAAGCGCCAGCGTAGCTATAGTGCGACCTGTCAGCGATGACGCTGGGGGCGTAGCGAAGCTGGTTATCGCGTCGGCCTGTCAAGCCGAAGATCGCGGGTTCAATCCCCGTCGCTCCCGAATCCCGCCTGAGCGCGGGATTTTTTTTCTGCGGGCAGTAGCGCAGGGGTAGCGCGCTTGGTTCGGGACCAAGAGGTCGTGGGTTCAATTCCCACTTGCCCGACTAGAAAAAGCCATCCGGTATCTCCGGATGGCTTTTTCTATTTGAGTGGGCAAGTGGGAATTGAACCGGAGTGCCGTCCCGAACGAAGGTGAGGGCGAGGCGCATGGACGACAGCCCGCTTTCAGCGGGCACTCTAATCCATTTCCACTTACTCGAACGAGCGAAGCTCGTATGCGCCGAGAGGCACGCAGGCGGGTCGCAAAGAGCGCGCAGGAAGCGCGCGACTGGAGACAATTCCCACTTGCCCGACTAGAAAAAGCCATCCGGTATTTCCGGATGGCTTTTTCTATTTGAGTGGGCAAGTGGGAATTGAACCGGAGTGAGCGCGCCGCGAATGCGGCGAATAGACGCCAAGGATTGGACTTTACCCGTTTTACTGGAGAGTCAGTTGCACCTCGGGTTGAGTCATTTCTACCTGGGTACGATAACCCAAGTGGATATGCATCCTTATCCGGTTAAAGTAACATTCCAGATAATCGAATACCAGAAGACGAACATCTTTCTTTGTGCGGGAACCATACAGTCCCTCCAGTTCCCGTTTCAAGGTCTTGAAAAACGACTCCGCACAAGCGTTGTCCCAGCAACTTCCCTTCCTGCTCATGCTTCGTACCAACCCCGGAACAAGTCCCCCGGAAACTGACCGAAACTCGGCGCTGCAATACTGTATGCTCCTGTCGGAATGGAATAGCAGATTTCCCTTTGGTCGGCGACTCAGTACTGCTGCCGTGAATGCATCGATGACCAGCAAAACGGTCATGTCACTCCGCATGGACCATCCAACGATCTTGCGATCATGAAGGTCAAGGATTATGCACAGGTACAGCCATCCTTCACTGGTCGGCAGGTATGTGATATCGGAAACCCAAACCGTATTGGGTATTGGAACCAGGAATTGTCTGGCAAGCATATTCTCGGCTACCGGCTCATTGTGTCGTGAGTTAGTCGTACGCACAAACTTCTTTCTGCAGCGACAATTAAGACTATGGGACCGCCGGTTGGTGTCGATGAACCGGTAGATCATTGCTGATTCTCCTTCCGGGAGAAGATGGCCACGGCTTTTTTAGTATCTCGTTCGTTACGCGCAGGTCTGCATTCTCCCTGCGTAGCTTGTCCAATTCTTCATCCCTGGGCATGCCATGACCCGTGAATGCCTTGTGGCCGGATCCCTCCTCGGCCGCCTCCCTACGCCAACGTGTCAGGTTGCTGGAATTGAAACCCAGATCCTTGGCGACTGCCGAAGCAGTCTTCCCTGAACTTGCCAGTAGATCCAAGGCTTGGCACTTGAACTCCGCTGTGTACGTCCGCGGTGTTGTTCCCATATCCGCTCCTCCTACCAGTTTTGGTGAGGCGCGACTGATTGTCCAGAATTTCGGGTAAAGTACATCTACTTCCATTTACTTGAACGAGCGCAGCTCGTACGTGCGCGACTGAAGACAACATTAATGCTCTCCGTCAATTTGCTGATCCAGACAGCGGATCTGAACCTGATGGTACATGGGAAACGACAACTGCAAGAATCAGAATCTGCTCCAGAACGCGATCGATTCGGGTCGTACCGTGTCGCCGACCTCCTCATGCATCCTCATCAATTCCTGTCGCATTTCAAGAGACTTCTTGTCTGTGGGAGAATATAGATTATCCAGCTCCATGGGATCCTCAACGACATTGAAGAGCAAGCTGGAGTGTTCCCCCTGCTCAGCGATATACTCGGACAGCTTGAAATCCCCTACCCTCACCGATCTGATTGAGGAGCCATAGGAATAATACATCGCATGCCTGTGTTCCTTGCGCTCGGTGAAACACCTGAAGAAACTCTTCCCGTTGACTGAATCCGGAGTCCCAAGCCCAAGGTATTCGCAGAGGGTGGGGAATATATCATACAGATACACCTTGGATTGGACTACATGGTTCCTGGGCAATCCAGGCCCCTTGAAGATCAGGGGGACCTTGATCGAGTGCTCGAAATGATTTTGCTTGCCCAGGAACGCATGGCTACCCACGCCCAAGCCGTTATCGCCGCAGAGAAGGATCAAAGTATTGTCGTAGAGGTCTTTTCCCTTCAGAACGGTGATAATCCTGCCAATCTCATAGTCGAGATGGGTAATCATCGCATAATAGTCCTTCAGTTCGGAGAGGATCCGCTCAGGAGTCCGTGGATAGGGGGTGAGCAGCTCGTCCCGTACACACTTCTCGGCATAGGCTACTGGATATTCCGTCATGAAATTTTCCGGAAGGGTGATTGTTCTGTCCTTATACATATCCAGAAATTCCTGAGGCATGGTCCGTGGATCATGCGGTGCAAGATAGGCGGTATAGCAGTAGAACGGGCTCTTCTGGTCATGATTCTCAAGGAACTGGATGGTGGTATCGGTCAACAACCGGGAGGAATGCACCCCAGGATTGAACTTGTCACAGTTGATTTTCATGACCTCCTTGCTGCGATAGAAATCGGTCACGAAGTTGATGACATTGTCATATTCACCAGTTGGGTCATACCGACAAGTTGGCACATTCCAGTGGTCCCACATGCCGGAAAAGAACGCATTGTCACCTTCATCAAAACTACGGGTATAGGCGGGAGGGCCATTATGCCATTTCCCGGTGCCAAAGCCATGGTATCCATTGGAGCGCAGGTGCTCTCCCAGCAACACGTGTCTGTCAGGGATCGTTTCGCCATTGCCTTCAAGGTCATACAAGCCCCTGCCGGTGTTGAGCATCGCGCGCGAGGGCATGCATACCGCACCAACCAGGCCACAGGGTATATAGGCATTGCTGAAACAGGTCCCACTTTGTACCAGATGGTCGAGATTGGGGGTGAGGATCTCGTCGTTTCCCAAAGCATGAATGGTGTCATAGCGCTGGTCATCGGTCACAATAAACAATATGTTCGGTTTATCCATCATGGTTTCCTGTAAAAAAAGAATTCGTTCACACACTCGACGGTTTCTACCACCATTTGATCAAGTCGGTCACCTGATTCCTCAGTTTGACAAACTCCAGGTCGGATACTTTCCGGGGTCGCGGCAGATTATTGATGATTTCAGTCTTGATCTTCGTCGGTTTGTTCGTGAGTACGATGATCCGGTCGGAAAGATAGACGGCCTCCTCGATGTTGTGGGTGATGAACAGGACGGTGGTCCGCTGTCTCTCCCACATCTTGATCAATTCATCCTCAAGCTTGTACTTCAATGTCAGGTCGAGCTGGCCATAGGGCTCGTCCATGAGGAGCAAGTCAGGTTGGATGGCAAAGGCCCGTGCGATCACCACCCGCTGCAGCATACTTGCTGATAACTGGCTGGGGTAATAGTTGCGGTACTTATCGAGGCCCACCATCTGGATGACGATATCGGTCCGTTGCTTGATAGCTTCGGGGGAAAATTTCTTGATCTTCAAACCATACTCGATATTTTCCTGGACCTTCAGCCACTCCATGGTGGAATACTCCTGGAAGATATAGGCAAGATTGTGTTTTCTAGGGTTGATTTCCTCACCATCGACGGTGATGCTACCCGAATCGATATCGTACAGTTTTGTCAACGAATTGAGAAATGTGGTTTTGCCACAGCCCGTTGGGCCGACGATGCAGAGGAATTCGCCATCAAAAACTTCAAACGAAACATTATCCAACACCAGCAGGTTTCCAAAGGATTTTGTGAGGTTCCTGACTTCAACCTTGATTTTCTTGTCTTCCATACAGGCTCCTACAGATTGGTGGTGTCGATCCGTGCGGTGATCTCTTCCCGTAAGGCAAGGAATCCCGGGCTGGTGTAATCCCTGGGTCGAGGAATATCAACCACATATTCTTTGTCCACATGGGTCGGGGTATTGGTCAGCAGCACAATCCTGTCCGCGAGGTAGATGGCCTCCTCGATATTGTTGGTGACGAAAACCACCGTCCGTTTCTCGCCGTTGCAGATCTTCTCGATCTCTTCCTCCATCAGGTAGCGGGTCTGGGCATCGAGGTGTCCAAAGGGCTCGTCCATGAAGATCACTTCGGGATCGTTACAATAGGCCCGGGCTATACCCACTCGTTGCTGCATGCCTCCAGAGAGTTTCACCGGATAGGTTTTCTCAAAGCCAGTCAAGCCGACAAGATCGATATAGTACTGCGCCTTCTTCTTCCAATCAGAGTGCTTCATCCCTTGCATTTTGGGCCCGAAGGCGACGTTGTCGATCACCTTCAGCCATGGGAACAGGGCAGTGGTCTGGTATACCATGCCCCGGTCCTGCCTGGGACCGGTGACTTCGATGTCGTTCACCACCACGGTGCCACTGTTTTTCTCTTCCAAGCCGGCGAGGATATTCAAAATGGTTGTTTTTCCACATTGGCCCGGGCCGAAGAGCACGACGAACTCATTCTCCCGCACTTGCAGGTTGAAATCGCGGATGACTTCATTCACCTCGTCCTGTTTGCGGTTTTTGGCGTGGAATGTCTTGTGGAGATGCCCACACTGTATTTTTATCTTCCCCTGATTGTCCATGAACACAGGCCCCTTTCAAGAATTCTCATGATGTTGGCGAGCAGGAATCCGACTATCGCAATGGCTACCATACCTACCAGGATCAAGGTGGTGTCACCAGTCTGCATGCCCATATTTATGATCCAGCCAGCACCCTCATAGGAGGAGATCATCTCGGCAGCCAACACGGCCATCCAGCTGGTAGAGAGTGATACCTGCAGCCCTGCGAAAATATAAGTGGTGGCAGATGGCAGGATGACGTGGAAGAACACTTGAACATCGTTCGCCCCGAGGAGCCTGGCCGCCCCTTCCAGAACTGGATTGACCTTGACGGTACCATCATAGGAATTGAGTACAATGTTGGCAAATCCACCCATGAAGATGATGAAGTACTTGGTGGTCTCCCCTATCCCGAACCACAAGATGGCCAACGGAATCCAGGCAAGACCGGGGATGGGCCGGATGATATTGAACAATGGTCTGACAATGGCATTTATGGTTTTTGAATAACCCATAGCCACCCCGAGGATGATACCGGAAAGAGATGAGAGACCAAATCCTACCGCAACCCGCTTCAGGGAGAACAGGGTGTGCATAGTAAGATTGTATTTCCCGATCTTATGGGTGAGAGTATGTACAAAGTAGGTCAGTACCTCGATGGGGTTTGGAAAAAACATCGCGGCACTGGTGTAGGTTGATGCCATGTACCACAGCAGCAACACGGTGAATATAGCAAACATGCCTACGGTAAGGGGCAGGATGGAGAAATTGGCTTTCATT
>MIBM01000225.1:0-817 GCA_001830645.1 Spirochaetes bacterium RIFOXYC1_FULL_54_7 | reverse complement strand
TACGTATTTTTTTTCAAGATACTCAAGACCACCGGTCAGAATCGCTCCGACTCCCGCGATCACTAGCATACCAACTACGATTATATCGGGGCGCCCGATAGTCCGGGCTATCTGCAGCATATAACCCAATCCCTTGGTCGCGGCCACCAGTTCCGCTGCCACCAAGGTCATCCACGAGACTCCCAAGGACACCCTCAGACCAGTAAAGATCATGGGAAGGGCCGTAGGGATGGCGATGGTTCGGAGGATTTCCAGATTGGTCGCACCAAAGGTCTTTGCAACATTGATGTGGATGCCGGAGGTACTCCTTATGCCCGAGTAGGCGTTGATGATGCAGGGAATGATCGCAGATACGAAGATGACCATGGCTTTGGCTTTAAGACCGATTCCCAGGGTTAGCATCATGATGGGAACCCAACCGATGGGGGGGATTGGACGTATGAGGTCGAAGATGGGTTTTACGAACAGGTCAACGGGCTTGAACCATGCCATGCAGATACCAAGCGGGATGCCGACAAACGCACCGAGGAGGTATCCAGTCAGGGCCACTTGCAGCGAGGCTGCAATATGAATGAAGAGGACTGAGCCATCGGGGGATGTCGAATAGAGTTTCGTGATAAAACTTTTCAGCGTCTGGAGGGGACTTGGCATCGAATAATCAGGAAATATCTGGAATACGTCGGTTACTAGCTGCCAGACGATCAGGAACCCTATCAGGGATAAGATGGACAGGATGTTGTATATCCTGGAGCTCTCAGACTTGTCTTTCATTGGTATTGGTCCTTTTCCGGAGGAAGGGAGACAGGGTGGAGGAAGC
>MIBM01000224.1 GCA_001830645.1 Spirochaetes bacterium RIFOXYC1_FULL_54_7 | reverse complement strand
TCTTCGGGTAGAACCTTGTATGATTTGGGCTAGATTTTGAATTATGGCGCATACCCCCATTTCGGCTAGAAATATTAAGACGCAATGCGATTTATTGACAAACCATATATCCCATGGTACCTTGCAGCTCTGAACATGTACATACATGTTCAGAGGCACTATGTATGAAGATAGCCTGTCGCCCATTGCCCGATATTTTCATTTACCACCCAACTGGTGGGATATTCCATAGAGGAGGCTTATCACCATGTACAGCGCATTGAAAGGCAAACACCTGCTCAGCACCCAGGATTGGTCCGTCGAGGAAATCGAGAGGCTCCTGTCGGTGGCATTCCGTTTCAAGGAAGAGCGCAACCTCGGCATCTACCACGACCAGGTGCTCAGGGCCAAGACCTTCTTCATGCTCTTCTTCGAAGAGTCCACCCGCACCAGGAATGCCTTCGAGGCAGGTATACACCAGCTTGGCGGCCATGCCCACTTCCTGACCGAGAAAGGCTCCCAGATCGAGCACGGTGAGACGGCCAAGGATACCATCAAGGTCTTGTCCCGCTACGGCGAGGGTATTGGCATACGCAAGACCTACGGCCCCGGGCACAAATACATGCGCGAGATGGCTGCCCATTCCAGCATCCCGGTGGTCAACATGCAGTGCGAGGATTACCACCCTACCCAGGTGCTGGCAGACCTTATGACCATCAAGGAAAAATACCAGGGCCAGCTGAAGAACCGAAAGATGGTGGTCTCCTGGACCTCGGCCCCCAACTACATACGCCCCCTGTCCATGGCCCAGTCCCTGGTCCTGTGTATGCCCCGCTTAGGCCTGGATGTGACCCTTGCCATCCCGCCGGAATTCAAACTGAAGCCCGAGGTCATGGCCCAGGCCAGGAAGAATGCCGAAATGGCGGGCAGCAAGTTCGAAGTAGTGGGTAGCATGGAAGAAGCCTGCAAGGATGCCGATGTGGTCTATGCCAAGGGCTGGGGTCCCATCATGCACACCGAGGACGAGAAAGAAGGCCTGGCCCTGATCGACAAGTACCGCAAGAACGGCAGCATGGACTGGGTGGTTGACCAGCGCAAGATGGACCTCACCAAACCCGATTCCATCTACATGCACTGCATGCCCTTCGACCGGGACATCGAGGTTACCAGCGAGGTGGTGGACGGACCCCACTCCAAGGTCTACGATGAGGCAGAGAACCGCCTGCATATCATGAAGGCCATCATGGCCACCACCATGGCAGGACTGTAAAGCAGAGCACTAGAGAGGAAGCAGGCACGCAGCAGGCCGACATCCTGGTCAGCGATATTTGTATAATAACCATGGATGCCGGCAGGCGCATCCTGCCTGGCGGAGATGGCCCGATGAGGTCAGACCCTAGAACTTGAGCAACAGGGACAGGTCCATGATCTCGGGGTTGAAGTAAATCTTCACATAACCCATTTTCCGGTCCGTAATATCATAGTAGATCTCTTCCCAGCACAAAAGGGCAGTTCCCGGCTCCAGGCTGAAATGCCTGGCCATAGCTGCGTTGTTTTCAGCCAGCAGCCAGGCGGTGGTATGGTTGCTTTCCGTTTGGCAATGATCCTTCAGATACTCGTTGATGTTATCTACATACTCCCCGGCCTGGGGGATGCGTGTCACTATGTCCCTGAGCAGCTGGACACTGCCATGGATGGCAGGACGGCCATCGGCAAGCAGGTCCAGATCAAAGGCCACCACAGCAGACCCTTCTGCTTCAGGCATGCGCTTGATCATTCCTGCCGATGGCGTTGCCACTACACCCCCCGAGCGGAATGAGCGCACTGTATAACCCCGGGAAGTAAGGATGCGCCTGAAGTCGGAGTTCAGATCGATACGCATGTTCAGGTTGGTCAGGGAAGGGTGCCCATAATTGCCCTTGCCATGCCTCCTGGTAATGATGCCTTCCTGTATCAGGGTGGTCATGGCCTTGCGTATGGTCTCGCGGCTCATACCCAGTTTGGCTGCCAGCAGATTCTCGCCTTCCAGCTGGTTGGCTCCACCTTCCATGCGGCGGATGATGCCAAGCAGATAGTCCTTGGCCTGGATATACAGGGGTGTTTCGTTTTTATTCTCTTCCATCCGAGGGCATCCTTGGAACAACATCGGATTGTTGTCAATCCGCTTCTATAGTAGCAATTTGGCCCACCCTTAGGCAATCAGACCACGGCCATCAAGCTGCCACTCCCTGGCAACTACCCTGCCATCCAGCACAACTTTCCGCGGCACGGCCCTGAACTCCAGCCCCTCATAGAGGGAGTAATCACACCGGGACGCTCCCATTCCACGTTGATAGTTGTATGTCCTGCCCAGATCCCACAGGCAATAGCTGGCGGGGAGCCCTCCATTGGCAGGCCACGCAGGAACCGGGATACCATGGAAGGCAGCCGCATTCAGGGCAAGTGCGGAAACAAGCTTCTGGAGAGGAATGCCCCGGCGAAGGTGCCCCTCTCCAAGGATAAAAGCCATCCGTTCGGCTACACCGCCAACCCCATTGGGTATCTTCATGAAGTCATTGGCATGGGTCATTTTCTGCCCGAGATAAAAGGGACAGTGGTCTGTGGCTATGAAGTCGGCGGTTCCATCAGCCACACAGCTCCACAGATATTCCACATCTTCGGAGCTACGGAGGGGCGGGCTCATCACATACCGGGCACCCTGCCCGTCCGGCAGCTCGTACCTGGACGCATCGAAGGCCAGGTACTGGGTACAGGTTTCCGCATGCACAGGCAGGCCTCTTGCCTTGGCAGCTTTGATGAGGCTCATGGCTGTAGCGGAACTGACATGGGCAACAACCAGCTCAGGTCCCCCAAGCTCCTCCACCATGCTAATCAGCCTGGCCACAGCTCCAGCTTCCGTTTCAGCCGGACGGCTCAGGGCATGGAAACGCGGGGACAGATCTCCCCTGGCTACACAGTCAGCCCTAAGCTCATCTATTGTCCTGCCATCCTCGGCATGAACCAACACCTTCGCACCCAGGGAATTGGCCACCCGCAGCACCTTCAGTATTGTCGGGTCGTCTATGCCTAAAGAATCCAGATAGGCCATGTAGATCTTGAAGCTGCCGATGCCGGCCTCGACACAGGACTTCATCTCCTCAGCTGTGGAATCCCGCCATTCGGAGATGGTCATATGGAAGCGCAGCTGCACCGAGGAAGGGGCTGCCTGAAGGCACCGTTTCCGGAGGGCCTCCCGAAGGGGTTCCCCGGGTTCAGGTTCCACAAAATCCACCAGTGCCCCGGTCCCGCCCCTGAGGGCAGCCTTGCTGCCGGATTCAAAGTCATCGCTGGTCCGCAAGGAACCTGCATCCATGGCCAAGTGCACATGGGCGTCCACGCCCAAGGGCAGGACCACAAGACCATCATCCTGTACCCTGCCCCAGCCAGCTATCGGGTCTACCATTACCTGCTCCTGTCTAACAGGATGCTGGGAAAGCAACCAGCATATTCAACCACCTGCTGGCACTCAGTATACCATATTGTATAAGATGGTGGCCGAAGGCTATGGCGTAGAGCGTGGGAGTCAGAATGAAGCTGATAAGGTTCCGGACCGCTCTGGATGACATCAGGATAAGCCCCCGGCAATAGACTGCCGACTCGCAGCTGACTCCGGGCGCTCATGAGAGGCACCTTCCCGTAAGGCTCAGGAATACCTCATACAGCGAGCTACGCCTCCCAATAACCGTGTCTCCCGGGTTGGACAGTTCCGTATCGGGACGGGTATCGAAATACTCCATTTCCCGCTGCTTGCCCTTATAGCTGATACGTCACCAGACACCGAATTCCTGTATCAAGCCCAACGGAGTGTTCTCGCGGACAATGATGCCACGGTCCATAACGCTGACCCGGTCGGCGTAATCCTGAGCTTCTCCCATATAATGGGTAGAAAACAGCACGGCCCGGCCTTCAGCCCGGAGTCCGACCAGTAAGTCCCAAACATCTTCCCTGTTGGATGGATCCAGATCCACCGTAGGCTCATCCAGCCTCAAAGATGGCCAGAAGCTCGAACAAGGCCGTAGGAGCATTTCCTATGGCGATGACAGTCCCATCCAAAACCCCTGTGACGCGGCCAGGCGGATAGCCGCCGCGCTGCGGGTAAGGCCCTCTCTGGCCGCCAGGCTCGAGCTCTCAGGATCGTCAAGCAGACAAAGAACCTTGCAGTTCCATCGCGCCAGGTCCCGGGTCCTGATGCCCACCTGCCCAAGGTCCAAGACGCTCATGGATAATCTGGACACTGCGGCTGGTTATGGCATTCCCGGCGCTGCGGGCCCGTTCTTTCTCATCATGCCTGCGGTGCTCCTTGATTCGTGCCTGCAGAGGCAGTTGTCCTGCGCGCAGTTGCCTTGCGGGCTGATAACTTGTGGACGCTTACATTGGGGGCAGTCAACTTGCGGGCATACGCCTCGCAGGCAGTGGTGAATCGACGGGCAGCTCCCATATTCCCGGCGAAATGTACATGCAGATACGCAGCAAAGATCGAGCCCCTGGCAAAACCATCCGGTCCGACCGGGCTTCCGCCCTTGGTCAACGCCAGGGCCATACTCCGCCCAATCATGACTGTCAACCACGGGACCACCCCGACGCCGGGCCACCGATTTCCCCGGGCATCTTCCACCGCCTCGCAGAGATACATGTAGCCCCCACATTCTGCCCACAGCGGCATGACCCCGACGGCCCCTGCTGCTTTGGATCAAAACTGTCGGCAGGCCGACCGCGGCTTGCGGCATGCAGGGCTGAGTCCATATAGTCCGGCCCGGCTTTGAAGGGCTGTACCGCCATGCCGCGCCTGGTAAAAGCCGTCATCAATCCCAGGCTCAGGCTCGTCTTTCCCGCACCGGAGGATGGGGCGGTAATCAGTATGCGCGGGCAGTCCAGCAGGTGGATATTCGTCCAGGAGGGTGAAGGCAAGGAAGCTGAAGCAGACATCAGAATTCTATTCCCCTGCGGGGAGGGACACCAGTGGTGGCATAGTGCTTGACACATCTGAACTCGGTAACAAGATCGGCTTCCTCCAGCCAGGCCCGAGGTGCATATCGACCGGTGACAATGATCGCTATATCGCTTTCCGTGAATGGCGCGCTTACCTTGCGTTGTGCACCCAGAAGGGCAAGCGGCCGGGAGCAGGTCTTTCCCCATGCCAAGACCTCACCCGAGGGTTTGTGCTTGAGGAATTGAGCGATGAAGACTTGATGACCAAGGCCAAAGACGCGGAAGGCGGCACCATAGGCGGCACTCGTTTTCCCCTTGCCTTCGCCGGTATAGACGTGCAGATAGCCCATCCCGACACCTCGCAGGAAGCCGCGGGGATCGGAGGGCCGGCGATACGGGGCGGTACTCCGGCAGGAAAGCTGGACGACCTGTGATCGCGCGCGGAGTCACCACATACCACACGGACAGAATAGCTACGGCAGGTCTTCTGGCTTACGGATATAGCGAGCAGCGAGCCTTCCCGGCCGGATCACAGTCCGTGGCCAGTGGCATTATTCGATGCCCATCTCCATGTACAGCGGCGGATCCGCTCCCGATTTGCACGGGATTCCCTCTTGGCGCCCATGCCGGAACACAGGCGAACCGTAACGATAAGGGTTATAAGCCCTGGCTTACCTGCATGTCAACCATTCATCAAAGCTCCAGGCTGCGCACCGTGGGATAACAGGCCCGGATCCGTGCTGGGTCCCGGGTAAGCAGGGAAAGGCCTGCAATGGCCGCATGGGCACCTATATAGTAGTCCGGCAGGGGTGAGAGCCTGGCACCACCCCGGCGACGATAGCCGAGAAAGGCCTTGCATGCCAGGAAAAGGGCTTCCTTGGGAATTGGCAGGTGCCGGAAGCCGGAACCGGCCAGGGCCTGGTCCAGCAGCTCTATCCGGCCAAAACCTACTGAGACCTCTGCATACACGATATCGTCGATACACAGCTCATGGAACCCCAGAAGGACAGCAGGGCCATGACTGGTTCACAGTACCGCGCGTCCGCGGTAAACAGATCCAGAACCACATTGGAATCCACCAGAACGGCGTTCATGAGCGGGTCAGGGCCAGGATGGCATCCGTGCCAAGCCCCGCATCGGCACTGCCCCGGTACCGCTCCAGACGCTCGACAACCTGTTGCGGAGAGGAAACCCTGCGGAGCACGGCATGGTCACCTTTTATTTCGAATTCCACCTCGCTGCCCTGCCCTATGCCCAAGGCCTCCCGGACCGGCTGGGGAATGGTCACCTGGCCTTTTTCGGTTACTCTCATGGTAATACTCTTACGGTAAGAGTATTACAGCTTGATTTCTTGTCAAGCCGCAATTTTAACATTTCCAGCCCAGGGCCTGCCCGAACTCGTCATTCTTGGGAAAGGCACCATACAGCCCGCCGGTATGTATGAACAGCACCCTCTCGTCCGTGACGAACCGCCCTTTCCGTATCTCCTGGGCCATACCCCGGAACGCCTTGCCCGTGTAGACCGGATCAAGGATGAGGCCCTCCAGGGCGGCCAGTTCCGCGATGAAGCGCAGTTCCTCCGGCTGGTTCAGGGCATAACCACGCCCTACGTAGCCGTCGATTATTTCGAAGTCTGCCGGCTGGCACTCGATGGTCTCTCCTGTATACGTAAAGCTCTCCTTGAGTATCCCGTGGATAGCATTCTGGAAGTATGCCGCATCGCCTGACACGTTTATACCCGTTACCACGGTTGAACGGTTCATAAGTCGGTTGGCAAAGTACAAGCCGGCAAAGGTGCCGCCGGAGCCCACCGCAAGGACAATGCGGTCAAACTGGAAGCCAAGCTGCTTCTCCTGTTCCGCGATTTCATGCATGCATGCAAAATAGCCAAAGGAGCCAATGCCATTGGATGCGCCAAGGGGAATCATGTACCCCTTATGTCCTTGGACAGACAACTCTTCCAGCATGCCTGCCATGATCACATCGCGCCTGGACTCAAAATCATCTGCCGTGACCATCCGGACCTCGGCCCCAAGTAGCCGATCCAGGAGAAGGTTACCCTGGGGAGCCGAATCATCCTCCCTGAGCAGAAGGATGCAACCAAGGCCAAGCCTGGCCGCCGCTGCCACAGTTGCCCTGCAGTGGTTTGACTGCGGCCCGCCGCAAGTGATCAGGGTATCACAGCCCTGGTCCAGGGCTTCCTTGATGGAGAATTCGAGCTTGCGGATCTTGTTGCCTGAAACTTCAGTGCCGGTCTGGTCATCCCGCTTGATGTAGATGTCAGGGCCGCCCAGCTGTTTTGAAATCCGCTCCAGTTTTTCGATCCTGGTTGGCAGATTTGCCAAGTGTATCCTATCCGGTAATTTCATCGTGTTTCCTTTCGCTGGAATGGAATCAAGCCCCTCCAGCCTTTCCAGCACTTGCAGCTGCTACCGCCCTGTTCTTCGCGCGTTCCTGGGAACCTGTATCCCGCACCGGGAGCAACCGTTCAGACCAT
>MIBM01000223.1:552-7980 GCA_001830645.1 Spirochaetes bacterium RIFOXYC1_FULL_54_7 | reverse complement strand
CAATGTCAACAAGCGCGGGAGCCTTGGCCCCCGGGAACGAGATAGACAAACCCTTGAAGCAGATATCACCATCAGGATGGGCATCCACAACCCTGACTCCTGGCTTAAAACGCGGTTCTGCATCAGTATCAAGAATCTCGTTGACCCGCTTGAGACTGGCGGCTCCACGCTGGATCATGTTTACGGTAAAGCCCGCACCTATCATAGGCCAGACAAGCATGGCCAGATAGGCAAGCATGGCGGCCAGGGATCCAGGACTCATGCGGTTTTCTATGACTGCAGTACCACCGGCAAGCATGAGCACCATGGTGGTAAGTCCTGCCAGAAAAGATATGAATGGAAAAAAGAAACCGAAAATCTTGACAAGTCCCATTGAGGCATCCTGGTACCTGTCGTTGGCCTCGGCAAATCGTCCGGCAAATACATCTTCCTTGACGAAGGACTTCACGACCCTGACACCTTGCAGGGTTTCCTGAACCACCGAACTCATGTCCGAATATATCTCCTGGACACGCTTGAAACGTTTGCCCACCATGCTACCGAATATGATGATCAGCACACTGACAAAAGGCAGGGGCGCTATGGTCCAGAGCGTTGTTCCCGGATTTTGTACAAACATGACCGTCAGGATGGCGACGGACATGAATACTCCATCCACGAAGGCTACGAAAGCCATGCCGGTTGCCATGCGGATGGCCTGCATGTCGTTGGTTGCCCTGGCCATGATGTCACCGACTGCGTTCTTGTGGAAGAAAGCGGGAGGAAGGGTCATCAGGCGGGCAAACAAGCGATCCCTCAGGGCTGCCTCGATGCGTCGTGAAGCGCCATGGATGAAGTAACGCCAGAGGAAACGGCCACAGGCAATCACAAGAGCTGTACCGATCATCATGAACCCCAAGCGTACAACCACTGAATGGCCGTTGCCGGCAGCTATGGCATCAATGGCCAGACGTATGTACTGGGGGAGCAGCAACTGTGCTGCATCTACCATCACCAGACAAAAAAGTCCCATAATATACCGACTCGCATGCGTGCGCAGGTAGGGTCCGAGGGTTCTGAATTCTTTGAACATGATCGATGATCCTATACCCGTGGCCAATCTTTGGCAATGCGCAAGAGCTACCTTGTTCATTGACAAAACAGCAAGAGCCCGGGATACTCGCCCGATGAAGACTACAGCCATAATCTACAGCGACGGAGCCTGCTCTGGAAATCCCGGACCCGGCGGCTGGGCCTGGGTTTGCCTTGCAGGCGGTGAAATCCGCGAAGGCTACGGAGGAGAGGCTCTTACCACCAACAACAGGATGGAACTGCTTGCAGCCATAGAAGGACTTTCGTCCCTTCAGACCAGGATAAGCGGTGGCGAGCTCAGCCCCGACCGGATCGAAGTACGTACCGATTCACAGTATGTCAAGAACGGTGTCACCAGCTGGATAGCATCCTGGAAACGCAATGGATGGCGTACAGCCAGTAAGACCCCGGTCAAGAACAAGGATCTGTGGGAGCGTCTTGATTTTCTGTCAACAGCCCTGGCTGCCAGGTATGTCTGGGTAGAAGGCCACAGTGGCGAGGCCTGGAACGAACGCTGCGACGAACTGGCCCGACGGGGAGTGATAGAAAACCGTTGAAAATGCCCCGCTGGCATCAGGCTTTACAGCAAGCAACCAGCGGGGCAGCATAGACATACGGGAGTCGTTCCCCGGTATCTTGTCCAGTAACACCCTTGGCAATAGCAGGGGTATCCGACAATCAGAAGTGCAGCATGAATTTGAAGCTGACGAAGGTCGGCTCGTGTATACCATACAGGCTGTCTTCAACCAGCTTGTATCCACCCACAAAGCCTATCTGGGCAAAATCGAACAGCCCGATGGCAAATCCTCCACCGGATGACATTATGAGTCCAGCTTCATCGGCAAAGCTTGTAGATCCATAGAAGCTGTCGTAATAACCTGCATCGAAGAATCCGTACAGATAAGGCAGTATGGATTCCAGCCCGAGGGCCGGACCCACAATCCGTAGTTCCAGGTTTCCCACTGCCTTGAACAACGAATCATAGCTGGATTTCTCGTATCCCCTTACACAGTTGCCCAGCGAATCCCGAAGATCCCTTCCGCCGAAGGACTGGTTCACATAGATCGGCACAGAATCACCGCCAGCCAGGTCTGCGCTGGCCAGAGTTGCCAGATACATGTTGAAGAGGTTTTCCCCATCCGTAGGCAGATCGAAGATAGGCAGGAAGCCGATCACCTTGGCCGATACACGCCAGAAATCGCTGTTTGGATTGATGAATCCTGGCCCCCACTCTGCGCTGGCTTCGGCATGGATACCCTTTTTCAGACGGTGCCGGTCTCGAACCACAGTGTCATAGCTGGCACCAACCAGAAACGAGGTGCCGAACAGGCCATTGGCATCCTCGAAGACGGAATCGTCAAGATCCTTGTCATGGATGTCATAACGACCACGGTAAAAAAGGAAAACCTCGCGTGCATTGTCACCATCGGGCCGGGTGGAGAAGCCCTGTATGAAGGCGGCCTCCCACTGGAAGTTGGGTGAATCGTAGCCTATGGCCACCCCGCCTCCCGCAAGAGACAGTGGATCACCTGTGTCAGGCTCGCGCAGGAGCAGTTTGTTCTCGTAGCCACCACCAAGCTTCAGGAACAACCTGGTAACCGCCGGTGCACCAAGGTCAAGCCCGGTATAGTCTACGGTAAAATCGGTACCACTGGGGATGAATCCGTTCAGGAACCGGGGACCCGTAAGACCTACAGCCAGATCATCATCCGCAAATGCAGGCATGAAACCAGCCGCGAGGATCAGTACCACAAGTGCAAACACCGACCTGTTACGATGGTACCTGATCACGGCTCAGGCTTTGCCTGCCGACCCAAGTACATCGTTGTTCTTGTGCATATACAGTTTCTTGAGCTCATCCCGTGCCGGCCCCAGATATTTGCGCGGGTCAAACTCGTCCGGCTTCTCGGCAAATACCTTGCGTATCACTGCAGTCATAGCCAGACGGCCATCGGAATCGATGTTTATCTTGCAGACCGCGCTCTTGGCAGCCTTGCGAAGCTGTTCCTCGGGTATGCCAACGGTATCCTTAAGCTTGCCGCCGAACTCCAGGATCATCTTGGTGTACTGCACGGGTACCGACGATGAACCATGGAGCACGATGGGGAAGCCCGGGATGCGCTTCTCGATGGCTTCAAGGATGTCAAAACGCAGTGGGGGGGGAAGAAGGATGCCATCCGGGGTACGGGTACACTGTTCAGGCTTGAATTTCATGGCACCGTGGCTGGTTCCTATCGAGATGGCCAGGGAATCCACGCCGGTCTTCTTCACGAAGTCCTCTACCTCGCCGGGCTGGGTATAGTTGCTGTGCTCGGACGACACATCATCCTCCACACCTGCCAATACGCCGAGTTCACCTTCCACAGAAACATAATCCGGCCTGGAATGGGCATACTCGCAGACTTTCTTTGTCAGAGCCACGTTCTCGTCATAAGGAAGGTGGGAACCATCGATCATGACACTCGAGAAACCATTCTCTATGCAGTCAACGCACAGTTCGAAGCTGTCGCCATGGTCAAGATGAAGGACAATGGGGATCTCGCACCCCAGTTCCTTGGCATACTCCACTGCTCCGCGGGCCATGTTGCGCAGTAAGTTGGCATTGGCATACTTCCTGGCTCCCGAAGAAACCTGAAGGATGACGGGACTGCGTGTCTCGACACAAGCCTGGATGATGGCCTGCATCTGCTCCATGTTGTTGAAGTTATAGGCAGGGATGGCATAGCCACCGTCTACTGCCTTCTTGAAGAGGTCCACGGTATTGGACAGCCCAAGTTCCTTATAACTGGTCATAATCACTCCTTGGCAAGAATTCCGGATCTGCGCACAGCGCTGTTTCAATTCAACAACTTCAAGTCTAGAGATGGTAGAAGATACCGTCAAGGTATCGGTTAGGGACTGATACGTATTGCCTGCAACCCTGTCAGCAACTACTATAGCATCGTGATCAAAGAAAAAGGCAGAAAACCGACACCGCAGACCGGAGCATGGATCGCCGTGCTGGTATTTCTTTTATCAGCCAGCGCATGCACAGGAGGGTTACCAGGCAGTCTGGTGATTCTGGATCCAGTGCTTCCTGCGATAGCACCTGAAATCGCAGCAACCATAAGTCGATACGGTCGAAAAACCATAACCTTGCCATTCGAAGCATCGGAAACCCTTTACTCGGTGCTCGCAGAAGAAAAACCTTCCATTCTGATCCTCACTCCATTGATTGCTCCGGAACTGGACCGCATTCTGGATTCATCGCCGGGCATCAAAGTTATATACACAGGGGGGTTTGAGCCTGCTCCCAGGGCTGGCCTATACAGTGCATTCTATTCACCTGCAGATGCCGCAGAAATGGCTGGAGCGGTGCTTGCGGACCATGCTCGAACCCTGCCAGAGGATGTTATATGCGCAGGGATCTTCCTTAATGGATCCGATGAGTCCATAAAGCGTTTTACAAACTCTTATCTGGCTGGAAAACCTGGAAACAAGCCGATAATCGAAAATATCAACACCCCATGGTCGGCAGCAACGGCAAACAGGCTGAAAACACTTGATATACGGCAGGTGTACATTGCCATACAGGGAAGGGACGCGGCGAGATGGGCCCGGGAGGTTTTTACAGGAAGTTCGTATGTACTACTGGAATCCGCTTTTGGAAACCTGATTGATCCTTCTGTGGATGCTTTGCTTGTGTGGGATATCGACAGCAGCCTGAATGAACTTGGAATCACCCTGGGTGTAACGGAATCCGCATCGACAAGGGGGGGATGGAGACTCCTGGAACGATGAGTACTGATATATTTCGAAATTTTTCAACCAAATCCTGTAAATATGGTACACTTGCAGCTTCGGCTGAGATATCCATGCCGAATCGTTCCGGTTTTTGTTTGACAAAGTCAGTTGTTAAAAATATAATTCGTTCCACAGCTCGTGGAACATTCATAATGGGCATTGCAAGGAGTTATCCGGATGAAACAGCGCGTCGTAAAGGCGATGAGCCTGTCCTTCGTCATCGTATTCATGCTCGCGGCGACAGGAATTTTCGCTGACGAACAAACAATTAATCTGGAATCCAAAGTGATCCAGACCTTCGACGATCCGGAAGCAAACCCCTGGTTCGTCATAGGGAGTAAATTTGCCACCGAAGGCTTCCCGAAAACAGCCTCGGTCAAGACCTGGCCACAAGCCATTTTTGGAAGCAACCCTTCCGGCAATGACATCCGTAGCCTGGGCATTGCCATGCTTTTCGACCGCAAGGAGTACAACTGGGTAGACATCGTACCGGGTACCAAATCGGGCGAAGGCGAAAATGTGACCTATGAACCCATCGAACTTCCCCTTCCCGGCAGGGTAAGCATGATCGACATCTGGGTATGGTCGGGAAACTATGACTACTACCTTGAGGCGTTCGTCAGGGATTACAAAGGGATAGTACATACCCTTCCCTTGGGTAACCTCACTCACGTTGGATGGAAGAATTTCCGGGTAAGCATACCTACCAACATACCGCAATCCAAGAAATATCTTCCCAGAACCGAAAACCTTCAGTTGGTCAAGTTCAGGATCTGGACCAGGCCTACAGAAGTAGTGGCATCACCCGTCAGGGCAGAAGCACCACTACACGAGAAGGCTGTTTACTTCTACTTCGACCAATTCAAGATATTGACCGATACGTTCGAGGTTCTCTTCGACGGAGACGGCCTGTCCGACCCGAAGCTTATTGAAGAGCTCTGGGGCAGCAATAATTCCAACTAAGGGGAGACCATGAAAAAGATCATAGCCATCGTTGTGGCGTTCTCCATCGTGGCCTCGGTAATGGCCCAGGCTACTGTGGGGACGCCCGATCCCAACGCAATCGGCGTTGACACGGCCCAGCAGAAACTGCAGACCGTTTCGATAGACAAGTTCGAAGCTGCCGGATTCTGGGGCGTCTATATTTCTCCTGACGAAGGCATTGCCGCCGGTCGTCTGTTCCAGGGTGGCCCTGCAGGCAAGGAGAACGAACCGAAACCAGAGGAACGCTATGTGGGTATAGATCCCAAAATAGCCGACCAGTATGTATATGGCGTACGGACCGATTTCTTCAGGCGCGGGCACAACCAGATACAGATCCTTGCCCAGAAGCCACTTCCCATAGAAGGCATAACCAAAACCATTTCAGTATGGACTGTTGGACGAAATTACAACCATACACTCAAAGTGGTTGTCCAGGATTTCTTCAACAACCGCTTCGAACTGACCATGGGAAAGTTGAACTTCCAGGGCTGGAAAAAGCTATCCGTAGCCGTCCCTCCCCAGAATCCTGACGGCCGGACCGGTATAATCCAGCGCAACTACCACTATAACAACCAGATGGGCATCAAGATCATAGGCTTCAAAATCGAGTGTGATCCAATGGAAGCCTTTGGTTCATACTACATTTATCTTGATGACCTCCGGGCTGTTACCGACTTGTTTGCCGAGGATAACCGGGATCCCGACGATATGGCCGATGGATGGTGATCAAGGCTCGTACTTCCTGAATATTTATGGGCCTCCCTCAGGAGGCCCTTTTTTTTGGAGATCTTCATGGACTACTTCGAGTTCCTCAAGAACGTTTTTTTCTTTAAAAACCTGTCCGATGACGAAATAAAGGTAGTCCTGGGTGTTTGTCACGAAGAGGATTTTTCTCCAGGAGACATACTCTTTGCTGAAGGCTCGATGGCTGACAGGTTTTATATTGTCCTCGATGGACTGGTTGAGGTCTGGAAGAATTACAACGATCCAAAACCTGATCTTCTTGGCATCCATGGTCCTGGTCATTTTTTCGGTGAAATGGCCCTTGTAGACGAACTACCGCGATCGGCAACCGTAGTCGCAAAGGTTCCGACCAGAGTACTTTTCCTGTACCGGAACGACTTCCATGAGCTCATAAAGAGACACTCGTCCATCGCCCTGTCGGTGATGATATCCATGTCCTTCCTGGTGCGTAGCTCAAACGAGGCCTTCGTTGAAGACCTCAGGCGCCGGAACAATGAACTCGAAGCCGCCTACTCCGAACTGGAGGCAATACAGGCAGACCGCCTGCGTAACGAGCGCCTCTCTACGCTGGGGAAATTCTCTTCCATGATCCTTCATGATATCCGCAATCCAATATCGATAATCAAAGGCCAGGCCCAGCTCATACTATTGAACCTGCAGGATGAAAAACGGCTTCGGCGATCCATCCAGGCCATTGCAACCGAGACCGCCAAGCTGGAACGCCTGGCTTCGGAGTTCCTTGACTACTCCAGAGGTGAGATCAGGCTGGATTTTTCCATAGTCCATCCTCAGTCCTTGCTGGCAAAGGCAGATGAAACGGTAAGACAGCGCCTGGAGGCAGAAGGT
>MIBM01000223.1:0-505 GCA_001830645.1 Spirochaetes bacterium RIFOXYC1_FULL_54_7 | reverse complement strand
GCGGGCCAACTTGTGATAACAGTACAGGACAGCGGTATAGGTATGAGGCCGGAAACCCTTGCCCGCATCTACGAACCCTTTTATTCTGCCTCCGGCCACGGTGGAACCGGCCTGGGCTTGTTGATTGTCAAGAACATCATTGAGGCCCATGGGGGAACCATGTCGGTGGAATCCGCAGAGGGAAAGGGAAGCACCTTTTCCATCCGCATTCCAAAACGATCCTGAGAAGACCATTCTTGAACTAGTTATGCCCGCGGTAGGGTTTTGTCAATGATGAAATCATCAAACTGGTAGCTCCTATGGTGCCAGGGACAACAGAACCAGCCTGCATCGCGGCAGGAGCGGCTTCAAACTGGAGTTCTGACACCGGGCATGCAAGCGAAGAGCTGCCCTGCATTGAGAGCCACCGACCTAGCCAGGACAGATGGATCGATACCCCGAAGTCCAGCTACGAACTTATACGTGTATCCTATATCCAAGGGACTGCTCTGACGGCCACGCCTTG
>MIBM01000222.1:4946-12398 GCA_001830645.1 Spirochaetes bacterium RIFOXYC1_FULL_54_7 | reverse complement strand
TCTTCCAGCCGCAGCTACAGCGAAGATGGATTCCTGGTGGCCACCCTGTTCAGATGCGGTATATTAAGCTCGGCCACCAGGAATCCATCTTCGCTGTAGCTGCGGCTGGAAGAACCGGAAAGACCCAGGCGCAACTCACGCTCCTCAAGATTGAAATAATCTTCCTTCCACCTCATGACAAGGCTGTGCCTGGCCCGAAAGAAATCACCCAGCGAAGCGGCGGCGGAATCTGTATCGGCAAGCATGACTTCACAAGTGATGATATGAGCCCATGCGGCGTTATTGAAGGATTCCTGTGAAAGGTAGCGGCGTAATGAAACGCTTGCCTCTTTGTATCGCCCAGCAAGAGACTCGGCCATACCCTTGAACAGTGCGGTCTGGCGGAAACCCGGAATGACCTTTTCGATCCGTTCAGCAGTGGTGATCGCTTCCTGGGGACTGCGTGATAGCCTGCTCAGTTTTTCATACAGGGCATGAATATTGTCCGGGTCGCGCTCAAGGACCTTGTCAAAACTATCCAGCGCGGCATCCATGCTCTCCGAACTGAAGGCATCGAGCAAGGCGGTATCGACCTGGAAAGACTTGTAACCCTGAAACAGCGAGAAACAGAGAAGCAGCACAACAGTAATACCTGCGAAAGCCTTGGGGATCTTCGTTGAAACATGGAGCTCCCTGACTTTGATCTTGCTACCGGCAGGCAAGGGCAGTGCGAAGGATATACAGGTAAAAAAGTAATAGAGAACTTGGGCGCTGGAGGTCCGCAACAATGGATCCGACAGATTCTGGATGAGCATGGAAATGCTACCCGCCGCCACGGCTGCGGCAAGGGCTCTTGCCGTGATGCTCAGCTCAGGATTCCGGGCGGCGCCTACCGCCCGTCTCGAAGAGAAGAAGACAAGAACAAGCCAGGAGACAAGAGAAAAAATTCCCCCCTCGGCCAGCAATTGCAGGTACTCATTATGTGCGTGCTTGAAGCTGAAGGTTGATGCCTCCAGCAGATAATCAGGGGGAAAGTACGAGAAACCAAGCACATAATAACTTCCCATACCCCTGCCGACCAGGATGGACCGTGGTCCTTCGGAGAGCCAGATCAAGATGGCAGCCCGCCAGGCCCCAAGCCTGTTGTTGAATATACTGGTTCCTCCGGTTGGCATTGAACCAGGCTCAGACCGTATCAGTGCCCGGAAGGCAGGGTTGAAGGCGATGAAGCCCGCGAATACAACGAAAGAGAGTACGATGATGGATAAAAGAATGAATCGTCTCGATGCCTGTGCTTTCCGTACCTGGTTTGCAGCATTCGGGGGTGCATTGGCCTTGGTTGATCCTGGACTGGACACACCAAGGAGCAGGATACTAAATATGACAAGTCCTGCTGCCGCCGTTATCATTCCTCCACGGGCTCCGGTAAAAAACAGGGCTACGACTCCTGCAGCTGCCGGGACCCATGCAAGGATCGTTGTGAAGAAGAGCCTGAGGCCTTTCCCTTTTTTACCGGAGACCAAAGCAAAGGCACATGCTGCAGGAATCAGGGCTGCCAGGATCCCTCCCAGGTAACCCGCATTTCCCATGGTGGAGATTATGCGGCTTGGACTATAGGCCCCGTAGGGTTCGACAATCCGGCACCGTTCCAGAAAGCCAATGAAAGACAGGATGGAAAGAACGACGGTAAGAGAAGGCAGAACAAGAACCAGGTCCTTCTCCTGCCTGAAAACGTTCGCAGCCAACAATAGAAGCACCAGGTTGGCAAAATGGATAGCCAGGTATAGGGATGATTCATAGGTCAACCGTGCCCAGATCAGGGATACGAGCGAGAGGCACAGGAATACCACGTACCAGAAAAAAGAAGCCCCCAGGACTATGCCCTCCTTGCGAAAACCGGGAGACAAGAGAAAAGCGAAAAAGGCAACGGAAATGAGGGTAAAATAACCCAGGTTTTTCAGGGTTTCGAGCTGCCAGGTTATTGTACCGCTAACAAGCAGGACCATGGCGGGGACTGCCACTAAAGTCCACAGGGCTATCCGGGATTTGTCAATATTGGACTTAATTTCCGCAGCCTCCACCCATTAAAAAAAGAAGCCCGGCGACAACACGCCGTCGGGCTTTTCAGCACAATAAGCAAGCAGGTCTACGGAACTGTTACCATTGCCGTTTGAGTCGCACCGACTAATCCGCTTGCGGCAGTGGGAGTCACCTCGACCTTGAACTGCGTACCCGAACTTGGTGTGTCGGTCAAAGTGTAGGTCTGGGCAGTTGCTCCCGAGATAATGCTCCAGGGATCGGAACTAATGCTTCTCCGGTACCACTTGAAGGTCGGAGTTGCCGCGCTATCACCAGCACCGGCGGAAGCGGTGTAGTACACCTTGAGTTGTCGTCCAGTTGTCATGAAGCCCGCTAAAGCTATATCGGTTAGATCCTTCCCATTGAGTCCACCAGTGATCCGGGTGACCACAGGAGAGGCGCCACCTCCATTGGAGGTCCATGTCGTAGTAAGGCCAATTGGGTTGGTAGTTGCAGTGTTTTTATAATATCGATAAGTTGTAGCTGCAGAATACATATCGGCATATGCAGAAGAGATGCTGCCCCAGCCGCTGTCGTAACCGATCGAGTATCTGTTACCATATGTGCTGTAATAGAGGTAGGTGTTTGTAGTCCCACTCAATCCATATCCAGTGTATCCGTTTTTATTGTCGGTAACCCAGTTGTAAAGACCATTGACGACAGAATCGCCGGCTCCTGCAACCTCTATCCCGGAAAGCAGTGCCACGCTTGGCGCGTCGTAGGCTGCGGCAGTAAGGGCAACCGCAAAGGATGGGTCAGTCGGATCATTGCTGTAGATCGTCAGTACCGCGTTCTTTGTCCCGGTACTTCCCCCTGGGGTAAAATTCACCGGAATGGTTGTTGCTTCACCATCCAGCAGTGTTTTCTGGACCCCCAAGGACGAACCAAGCTGGAATCTTGTAGAATCCGTTCCTGTGATTGCCGCATAAATAGGTGCCAGCACTAGATCCTGCCCATCGCCAGCATTCAAGATAAGAATCGAACCGGCAATATCGGCGTCCGGCGAGGAAATGCCGAAATCAAGGGTGCCTGTACCATTCAGTACCTTCGTCGATCCATTGATATACACCTCGATCTTCGGCGCCACATCCAGTGTATACGTTGCGCTCGCTATGTCGCTTACCGAGTCCGGCTCTCCAGCATAGTATGATACCGCTTTGAGGACCGAAGTCGGGTACTGCAACTGGACGACCGTCCCATTCCCCGCAAGGGTGCCATATTCATAGGTTGGTTCGGCACCCGGCAAGGCGTCACTTACCGTGTACCGGATGGTAGTGCCGGCACGCATGCTCTGGAGCGTAACGTTCTGGAATCCGGTATACGAACTCTGGGCAAGGCTGAAGTAGGGCCGACTGTAGGACAAGGTTTGCACAGCGGAGCTTCTTCCATCTGCCAGGAACAACTTCACCTTTATTGTATCAGTAAAGTCCATCGGCAAGTTGATGATATCATCATTGGATCCCGTAGCTGTCCCCTGCACCGGATCAGCGGGCGTTGCTCCTTCTGTACCTACCGTATATTTTATATAGTTGCTGGCAAGCTTTTGAACTGAACTCGGGAAGGTAATCGTAAGTGGATAGGTTTTGGCTACCATATTTGGGGTCCCGGGCGTTAAAGTTGGGGCGTCTACACCCTCTGTCACCGTTATATCCGCTGTTCCCGTCTTGAATACTTCTATACTGGCGGTGGTGGTCGCTCCCGCGCTGATGGTTACCTGGCTGGAGCCGTAGTACAACTGGTTGCCGGTCGTATCATTGAGGAACAGCTCGACTTTCCAGGTTCCCACTTTTACCTGTCCTATGCTGACCGTGGTCCCGCCGGCGTTGAAAACAGCGGAGGCCATTTTCGGAGGGTAGAGGTCGGATGGCACACTTGTCATCTTGACCTCGACAGTAGTGACATTAGCATCGATGTCTCTAGAACCGAGGTTCCTCGATGTTTCCGGGCCACCGGCTATGGTCAACCTGAGAACACCTGTGTCCTTTTCGACCAGGCTTGCTCCCTGGCAGGACGAAAAGACAAGGACGCAGATAGCGACAAGAGCCATGGGAATCTTCCACAGGGTTGACCTTCTCATACTAACCTCCATAAGGGCAGAACTGACCCGCGTATCGCGGCCTGGCCCTTTCAAATCTATTGATACGAAAGCACATACAAATTGGATGAGCCCCCACCAATTACGCTGGAATCCGCAGGTGCCTGATTCGGGAGTTTCGATGTCCAGCTGCCGTCGCTGTAATGAATATCGCCGGCACCCGTCAATGCGTACAAGACCCCGTCCCGGACAGCGATTGAAACGGGGCTCGAAGGAGCTCCTATGGATGTCCAACTGCCCCCGTCGAGCTGATGAATCGTGCTTCCGGCAAGGACATAGAGCGTGTTCCCTGTGCCGGCAAGCGAAACCGAACCCGATGGGGCGTTGAGACTTGCGGGCTTCCAGTTTATGCCGTCAAGATAATGTAGCATAAGGTCGCTGGTGAGGGCCCATAAAGTACCAGTGTAGGCACTTATGGATCGAGCGCCTGTCAATGCCGCGGGCGGGAGCTTATGCCAGCCACCATCGCAGGAATAAAGCTCACCAGAGCTTGTAAGCGCGTAAAGGGCGGGCCCATGTTCACTGACCGATATTGTCGAGGCAGGAGGATCGGGATAATCGGCCCAGGCTCCGCCATCAAGGTATCGGAGTTTTATGGAATTGCCCAATACTGTTACGGTAAAGGCCTTCGTATCTACCTCTGTGCCTTTTGAGATTGTCGCTGTCAGGGTAACTTCTGTGGTGCTTGCCGGCCGTGTCACTGTGCCATTAATAGCGACGATCGAAGGCTTGTCTGAGGACCAGACGATCGTAGTGCCGTTTACGCCGGTCAGAGCGAGGGTCAGATCCGTGGTCACGCTCGAAGGACCGACATCCGGTACGTTGTAGCCGATGGCCAGGGCTGCCTTGGCTTCAGCCACGGCTCCCGCGTCCGACTGGAGGACGGTGATGCCTGAGAAAACCTTGGTGTCGAACTCGGAACCCTTGGTTATCGTTGCCGTCAAGGTAACTTCTGTAGTGCTAGCCGGCCTTGTCACCGTGCCGTTATTCGCGATAACCAAGGGTTTGTCTGAGGACCAGACGATCGAGGTACCCTTTGCGCCGGTCAGCACAAGGCTCAGACCCGTGGTCACGCTCGAAGGACCGACATCCGGTACGTTGTAGACTATGGCCAAGTCTGCCTTGGCTTCAGCGACGGCTCCCGCGTCCGACTGGAGGACGCTGATGCCTGAGAAAACCTTGGTGTCGAACTCGGAACCCTTGGTTATCGTTGCTGTCAAAGTAATGTTTGCGACATCAGTCATCTGACGGGTAACAACACCGTTGTTGGCAACAACCGCAGTGTTACTTGAAGCCCAGGTAATCACCGTACCGTTGGCACCTACCGTCTGGAGTCCAAGGTTCTGGGTAACGGCATCTACGCTATCACCGCTTGCATAATTGATGACCAGGCTGCTCTTGTCCGCGGCTACCTTGTCGGCATCGGTGACCGCAGTCTTGATTACCGTGAGATCCCAATACGGGTGGGAAGCCGCAGTCGTGCTGTTCTTCCTGATGGTGGCAGTCAGGCGGACTACCGTATCAGCTGAATCCGGTCGCAAGATGATACCGGTTCCCTCTGTTGTTGTCGTATTGATAATTGCAGTATTGTCCGATGTCCACTCGATGGTGGTATCGTTGGAGCCGGCAGTCGGGAAGGTAAAATTCTGTGTGACGCTGGATGCACTGTCTCCAGTGCCGAAGCTGAGGGGCAAAGCAGAGGCCAATACTGTTGCGGCGATATTGACAGCACCAAGGTCGGATAGCTTTACGGTGAGGGTGAACGACTTCTGTTCCACCGCACTGCCTTTTGTTATCGTTGCAGTCATGATTACGGTTGAATCACCTACAGTATCGGGGCGTACAACGACACCAGTCGTACTGATGATTCCGGGGGTGTCGCTGGCCCAGCTGATCGTTGAACCATTGCTGCCCGAAGCGGGAAGTGTCAGGTTCTGTGTCACACTTGATGCGGAATCATCGGATCCATAGACAATGACCAATGCAGACTTGTCAGCGGCAACCGCTCCGGCATCACTCTGCTTGACGGTCAGGTTGAACACTTTCTGAAGACTGCTGCTTGTACCCCTGCTGATTGTTGCGGTCAGCGTTACCGGGGTATCTACGGCTTGTCCGGTGACTGTTCCGGTACCCGTGGTCGCGGTATTCGAGACGTTTATTGCGGCATTGCTGGATTCCCAGCCGATGTTCGAGCCATTGGCTCCTATAATTGGAAGCGAAAGATTCTGGGTCACACTTGAAGCCGAATCACCGGTGGCGAAACCGACAGACAAGGTGTTGAAATCAGCGGAAACAGCATCCGCATCGGACATGAGGGGCCAGGTCGTCGCAGTAGCGACGGCCGAATACGAAGGACCTACATCATTCTCTGCACCCACCCGGTACCAGTATTGTGTTTCTTCGTTCAAACCAAGCTGGTCAAGGTAGGTGACGGCTGTTTTTGGCAGTTCATCGATCAATGTGAATCCGGCGGAAACAGAGACATTGCTGCGCTCAACCAGGATTCTGGTCACATTTGTATCGTTGTTTATCCAATCGAGGCGTACCGATGAAACCTGGGATTGCACAAGGGCTGTTGCCGTAAGGTTTGTGGGTTTCTTTGGAGCCGCCAATTCGACTATATGCTGTTTCAGGCCAACATCGGGGCACCCTGAGAGAAGCAATGCGGCTCCAAGGTACACAAGGACATAACCGGAAGCTTTTAATCTGACCATACAACGGTATCCATGACGCCAGTCACATCGGCGGCTCTGCTGGCTTCTGTGCCGCGCAGGTCAAGGTAGGCAAACTGGGCGGCAAGAATGGGATCGGCTGTTTTAAGCTTGTCATAGAGCTCTTTGGATGAACCGTAGTTTTCCAACCCATGATTGGCACGGGAAAGGGCAAGCAGAACTTTAGGGTTGGATGGGTCTTTTACATAAGCCCGCTGGAAAAAAGTTTGGGCGTTCCTGTAGTCCTTCTCGAGATAGAAAAGATTACCAAGGTTCACAAGCGCGGAGGCGTATTCCTCCTTTGCCAAAGCCTGGAGGAATTGTACCTTGGCACGGTCGTACAGGCCGTTGCTGGCAAAAAGAATTCCCAGCCTGTTCACGGTTCTGGGGCTTCCCGACTCTTTCGCGATGTCCGCCTGCAGTTTGGCTACCTGAAGGAATATCTGCTGGTCAATGAATCTTGCTATTTCATCCATGCATGCTTTCTGTACAACAGAAGCGTCAGGGGGAGCGATACTCACTTTTTCCGTCGTGAATCCGACTGGCTCATAAACACGCCATGCTTCATCCACCGGATACAGTTTGGCC
>MIBM01000222.1:2542-4938 GCA_001830645.1 Spirochaetes bacterium RIFOXYC1_FULL_54_7 | reverse complement strand
ACCGCTTGCGGGCTTCATCCGGTGCCATGCCGAGGTCAACCGCCACATAGATGTGTCCTGGAACGGTGACGAAAGCCGAGGGAACCCCTACAGCCTGCAGGAGCGAGCAATACAAGGCAGAGAGATCGTCGCAGTCACCCCCCTGTAGTCCAGGGTCTGTCGCGGGAACTGGAGGAAATCAACCGCGGCGGCATCCTTGGACTTGATCTCGTATGCTGTGGAGGGGTCTTTGATGTACTGGATGCGATAATCTGCAAGGGCTTCGTGCATTACCATTCCTGCGAGAAATCCTTGCGGAAGATTGAAACGCTTTGTGTCCGTCAGTACGTTCATGATGTTCCGGGCGAAGCGTAGTATTTCAGGATCCTTCGAAGTCACAAAGGCTGCGGCACGGCGGTCGTCATCCCAGGTAAGGGCATTCCGGTTATAGATGGTCAGGGTTTGAACGCTTTGCTGCGATTCCTGCCTGCCATCAGCCGTGTCCCATTTTACGGTCACGTTTGCCGAAACCTTTGTACCTTCAGAAACCGTGAGGATGGAGTCAGTGAAAAGTGCTTTGAGGTCGACAGTCTTCTGCGCTCCGGCTTCAAGGTCGAAGGCTTCCGTACAGGTTTTTGGATTATCCATAAATTGCTTAACGAAGAACTCCACCGTCACATTCTTTGCCAGGTCTTTGGCTGGATTGGAGATGGTGACTGTTCCAACAGGATTGGTGTCATAAAATTTGTAGAAAATCGGAAATACTGGTTTAAGCTCGGAGGATGATATTTTTATGGACCCGATTCCTGCAGATGCAATCTGCGGCAGGGATTTAGGCTTTTTTGGTAGCAATACAGTACGCGTCGCCGGGTCTGAACCGCCAAAGGCCAATGAAATCCCCCCCATGATGGAGACTTCTGAATACAATCCAAGATAATTACGCCAAGCTCCGACGAGACGACCGGAAAGAGGACCCGCAATCTGGTATCCAAGGTCCAATCCGCCACCTACATAGGGATTCATCGCGGAATCAGAACCAGCCATTGTGGCAAGGTACCAGCCACCCTCGCCAAAAAGATTCACTGCCAGCCGGTCAAAAAGCTGCACCCCCGCCTCGAGTCCCGAGTGGGCTTCTATCAGCGTCAAGTCATCAAGACCAGTGTCATACTTCAAGGGGTTCAATAGAAACCAGGAAAAACCGGGGACAATTGCCAGTCTGGGAAAACCGACGAACGGGATACTGCCTTCCAGTCGGGCCCCCTGCCCACCTTTGAATATGGCAGCATCTATCCCTAGCGGTAAACCGGTGCCGGCACTGAGTGAAAAAACCAAAGGAGCTTTTTCCTGGCCAATCGAAGGAAAGGCACACAACAGAGCAAGGCTGAACACAAAAAGCAGAGCCCGGACTTTTTTCATGTTCGCCCCCTCCGCGATGCGGACTACTCAGGGTAGAGCCTAACACATTACCAGTGAATAAACAAATATTTATCCTTCTTTTCGATTGTTGCCGAGCTGGCCCTGCATGCAAAATCTGACGCCTGCACCCAGACATAGTCATCCCGCAGGAACTTGGCTATGACGGCCAGGACTTTCAGGTGGGGGCCCCGGCCAGCGGGGGAAGAGGCTATGAGGAAGATGAACTCGGCCCGCTCGAGGCTTGCCACCGTTCCACGGGGAACTGTCCCAAGGCATAGGGACCAAGCACAAGCCCTGCAGCAACCTCAACCGGAAGAGCAGGCAGTTTCAGGCGTTGGGCAAAGCTGCCACTAGCCTTGGCTGCCAGGCTGAAACCTCGTGCAATGGATGAATCCGTATTGCAGCCAGGCCCTCTGAGGCTTTGACAGGGCTATTTGCGGTCCAACACTCTTGCAAGATTGCGTCAATGCAATGAATAATTAGTCTTCGAGTGTGCAATACTGAAACGGGGAAACCAGGCAATGAGCATGATACTGGCCGAGACCATACATAGACTTGTGACCAACCTCTTTGCCTTGATGGTCCTGCTGATACTCTGGATGTCCGGCAACCGTCGTAAAACCAGTGATACCGCTGGAGATCTTCACATATTCCGGATTCTACTGATCACTACCGCCGTCATGCTTGGGGCGGATATTGTATCATTGATGCTTGATGGCCAACAGGAACCCGTAGCCAGGCTGGCTCTTTTTGTTAGTATAACATTATACTATGTCTTTCATTCAATCCCTACCGTCTACTTCCTGCACTATCTGAATTTCCAGATCCGGGGGAACAAGGAACCCGGAAAGCCACTGCCGGGCATCATCCATGCAATACCGGTGATCATAGCCATCGCAGCCCTGGTATCGCCCTTTACCGGGTTCCTGTTCAGCCTGGATGCAAGAAACCACTATGTCCGCGGCTATGGCTTTCCGTTATTTGCCGCCCTCCAATACGGC
>MIBM01000222.1:2382-2531 GCA_001830645.1 Spirochaetes bacterium RIFOXYC1_FULL_54_7 | reverse complement strand
TGCCTGCAGCATGGTACTCCGTCAACGCCGTGCTTTGCGCCGCCGCGTCTTTCTGACCCTGTTGGCCTTTCCTCTGCTCTTGTTGTCGGCCTCGGTCATCCAGATGTTCGGTTATGGGCTGACCCTGATCTGGCCGGCGGCAACCCTGT
>MIBM01000222.1:0-2359 GCA_001830645.1 Spirochaetes bacterium RIFOXYC1_FULL_54_7 | reverse complement strand
ATCGAAAACCGACGGGCCAGGCTGGACCACCTGACCGGTACCGCCAATCGCCGGAGCCTGGATGAGGAACTCGATAGCCGGATAGCTGCCGCAAAGCCAGGCTGGAGCCTGGGCGGGCTACTTATGGATGTGGATGACTTCAAACGCATCAATGACCGCTTCGGCCACGATGCAGGCGACAGGGCTCTTGAGGATGTGGGGTCCCTGCTCCTGTCTTTGGTGCGGGTGGATGACCTCGTGGCGCGTATGGGGGGTGATGAGTTCGTCATCTTGATGGAGTCGACAGACCCCAATACACTGGATGCACTGATCAATCGCATCGAATCCGCAATCGACACGCACAACGCCACCGCCAATCGGCCCTACCGCCTTTCACTGAGCATCGGCCGGGCTTGCTATGATCCAACCATGGAAAAGTGCGGCCAGGAATTCCTGGCACGACTCGATGCGGACATGTACAACCAGAAACGCAGGGAAAAGACCCTCGAGGTCTGAACCGCCACTTCGGGTTGCCATTCTGCTACCATGAATCTGTTATTCGACCCGGAGTATCAATGAACCGGTCAGTTCTCACCTCATGCAAAGCGGGTCCTGTGCTTATTCGAGCCCCAGTCGCCCTGCTGGCGTCAGACTTCCTGGGCCGCCACCGACCGCAGACACATATTCGTACAGCTGGAGTTCCTGGGGGCCCACGACAATCTGCACCACTGGTCCAGGGATGAGGTTGTACGTCTCGAAGCCATCAGACAGGTGGGTACCGGGACTGAACCTCTGATCCAGGGTCGCTCCTTCTTCACCTACCCGGCTGACATCGAAGATCTTGCTGCCCGCAGCTCCCTCGCAAACGAAAAGGATAGAGCTGTCGTAGAGACCCAACCTATGGGAATCCAAGTGCCTCATGATGTTCAAGCGTGCTGGCTTATGAGGATTTCCCTTCACTGCATTACGGTAAGACTGATATTGGATATGCAGGTGTCATCGTATTTCTTCCCGCGGTAGACATCGAGAATTTCAAGGATGAAAAGATAACTTGTGTATTCCTTTGGAGATATACCGGTTATGCCGTCCCATACCTGCCAGAACGCATCTTCGTACTTGTCATCAAATTCCACAACATATTCTACTTTGTTTTTTCCCACTCGTACGCTCGTGGGCTCTGGTCTCGTGAAGGCATAAACCCTGATTCTTGCCTGTTTCACCCTGTTGTTGTTCTCCCAGCCCCTCAGGTCCTTGCAATAGCCGTTGTTGACAACCACTGCCGTGAAGGAATCCTTTGAAGCTATGGCTATCCATTGACCAAGCCCCGGGCCCGGCACACCTTCTGACCATGCGGTGCCAATATCATCATCATCGAGGTTGCTGGCACCATAGAAACCATAGGCATCCCGAGGAAGGGAAGACGTGGCATAGGGTACAGTATATTCCCCCGGTTTCAGCAGAAGGTTACCCGAGTTGTCGGTGATAAATCCTGCGCTTGCATTGAAAACCGTCTTCAGGATCACTTCATCAGTCGTAGTGATGCCGCTGATTTCTTCCGACAAAATTGCAACATTTTGCTGTGAAGTAAACACCATTTCTTCATCTTCTCCTTCGACATCCTGGGCACCCAGAAGAAAGGGGAACAAGAGAATAAGACAGATCAAGCCTTTGGTTCTCATAGGGGAGTCCTCCAATACGGAAACATACATTTCAGTATCAATAACGTTTGGATTCCTGTCAACTTTCAGTGGTGTTCAGGTTGTACTTGGCATATTAAATATTACTTCCTCAAAGATCCCAACTGACCAGCTATTTCAAATCAGAGCCCCTGATCATTACTCCGGTTCAGGGCTCCATTACTGACCCATCCGCTTGTTTAGCCAATAATGACTGTGGTATTCTGGCAGGCGATACATCCAGGTCTGATGCCTCTTTCCTAAGAAGGCACTTCCTGCAGGAGCATACGAGTGGGGCTTCGCGGCAGAACTGTGAGCATTTTCCTTGCAACCATAGCAGTATCCACGGTGATGGCTGTCCTGGTTTCCCAGTTTTTCTATCTCAGGGGTTTTTCTGGTCTGGAAGAAGCCGAGGCCAGCTCCATGCTCACCCGTACGCAAGCTCTGATAGACGATGATCTGGATCAACTGGAGATCATAGTTCGTGACTGGGCAGTCTGGGATGATGCTTTTGACTTCATGCACACCGGTTCGGAGAGTTTTATAGCCGCAACGCTGCTGGAATCCACCCTGGAAGGGCTCGGGCTCTCGGGCATCCTGTTCCTTACTAACGATGCTTCGGTACGGTTTTCAAGCATGAGCGACCCTGAAGCCTTCGACGCCCTGTATGCCCTATATGTCGCCCCCGCAGTCGACCAACCGAT
>MIBM01000221.1:6414-7510 GCA_001830645.1 Spirochaetes bacterium RIFOXYC1_FULL_54_7 | reverse complement strand
AGACCGACATAATCGGCATACTGATAAAGACCTACAATGGTTATACCGCAGGCATTGTACCTGCACTTTTCGTGGCCATCGTGCTGGCAGGCAAGCGAAGACTGGCTCCCGGTCTGGCTTTTGCGGCGGTGGTAACCGGCTATGCCCTGGGCCTGGGCGGCAGTTTCATGAAGGAAGGAACCATGGCAGCCAAGCTCTTGCCCATGGCCGGGCTTGCGGCTTCAGCCATCCTGGCCCTGCTGGCCGCTTACCTTCCTTCAAAAGACAAAACGGCCAGCACAAGCTGATCATCCAAGCCGCCCTGCGGACCAGATGCCGAGCAGCCCGGATCCCATAGGGAAGCCCAGTGGAAACCCCTGTGGTTCCGGGCTTTTTATTTGTGGTTCCACAGGGTTATCAAAGCCTCCATATTGACACTATACGCGGAATACGTCATGATCCTCGTGACATTTTAAGCTATATTTGTCAAGGAGGCGAAAAAATGTCGGTAAAAATTACCGCAACGGGATCCTTCATCCCAACCATGAGAGTAAGCAACGAGGAACTTGCCAAGCGGGTCGATACGACTGACGAGTGGATACGTTCCCATACCGGTATCGGCAGCCGGCATTATGCGGAAGATGGCCAACTGACCAGTGATCTTGCCGTAGGTGCCGCCACTGCCGCCCTTGAAAAGGCTGGCCTCAAGCCTGAAAGCATAGATGTGATTGTCCTGGCTTCGGTAACCCCGGACTACTTCGGTTTTCCGGCTTCCGCCTGTATTGTCCAGGACAAGATCGGTGCGGTAAATGCCGCCGCTATGGATGTAAACGCGGGCTGCACCGGCTTCATCTATGCCCTGGATGTAGCCGCCTCCATGCTTGGCCGCAATAACCGGACCAAGGCTCTGGTAATCGGAGCAGAGACGCTTTCACGCATCATGGACTGGGACGACCGCTCCACCTGTGTCCTGTTCGGCGACGGGGCAGGCGCGGCGGTACTCGAGTACGAGGACGGCGGTGAGGCCAGCGCCACCAACGATAGGAGCGGGATGATAGCATCCTGGCTGCGCGCCAAGGGCTCGGGAGCGGCAAGCCTGTATATGAGGCAGTCCATG
>MIBM01000221.1:6198-6353 GCA_001830645.1 Spirochaetes bacterium RIFOXYC1_FULL_54_7 | reverse complement strand
GCAAGGCGGTCTACATGTTCGCCGTCAAGGCCATCACGGACGTGATGACCAACCTGATAGCCCAGAGCGGGCTGGGTATCCAGGACTTCAAATGGATAGTTCCCCACCAGGCAAACGCGCGCATAGTCCAGGCTGCGGCCAAGCGCTTTGGCTTG
>MIBM01000221.1:5067-6180 GCA_001830645.1 Spirochaetes bacterium RIFOXYC1_FULL_54_7 | reverse complement strand
ATGAACATAGAAGAGTTCGCCAACACTTCCGCAGCTTCGGTGCCCATAGCCCTCGACGAGATGGCTCAAAAGGGACTGCTTGCCAAGGGAGACCTGATAATGACCATGGGCTTCGGCGCCGGCCTCACCTATGGTGGGGCCATCATCCGCTGGTAAGCACGGATAGCCTGAAAGACGATCCACACCGATAAAAGGAGCATCTGCATGAAGAAGGTAGTAATTACAGGCATGGGGGTGGTAACACCTATAGGCAATGACATCAATACGTTCTGGGCATCCATCAAGGCGGGCAAGAGCGGCCTTGGACCGGTAACGCGCTTCGACGCTTCCACCATGGACTCCAAGGTAGCGGCCGAGGTGAAGAACTTCGAACCCACCCTTTACATGGAAAAAAAAGAAGCCAGGAAGATGGCTCTGTTTACCCAGTTTGCGGTAGCCGCCGCGGTGCAGGCCTGGAAGGATTCGGGGCTTGAGAACGGCCACGACGGTCCTGACCGCATTGCGGTGATGATGGGCAATGGCGTTGGCGGCATAGAGATCTTCGAAGAAAGCCACAAGAAGCTCCTGGAGTCTGGCCCGTCCCGGATGCTGCCTATGACTGTCCCCATGATGATCATGAACGAGGCGGCAGGCAACGTTGCCATGCGCCTGGGCATCAAGGGGCCGGCCATTACTACGGCTACAGCCTGTGCCTCGGGTAGCGACGCCATCGGCATGGCCATGGACATGATACGAGCGGGCAGAGCCGATGTAGTTGTGGCCGGCGGCACCGAAGGCGCCATCAGTGCCTTTGCCATGGGCGGCTTCTGCATGCTCAAGGCCCTGTCCACAGCCTACAATGACACACCGGAAAAGGCTTCCCGACCCTTTGACAAGGACCGTGATGGTTTCGTCATCGGCGAGGGTGCGGGCATCATGATCCTGGAGAGCGAGGAGCACGCCAAGAAACGTGGCGCGCGCATCCATGCCGAACTGGCGGGCTACGGCGCATCCTGCGATGCCTACCACCTGACTTCTCCCGACCCTTCCGGTGACGGCGGTGCCAGGGCCATCAAGCTGGCCCTTGATGACGCAGGGGTAAAGCCTGGGGACGTGGCCTACTACAATGCCCAC
>MIBM01000221.1:0-5033 GCA_001830645.1 Spirochaetes bacterium RIFOXYC1_FULL_54_7 | reverse complement strand
CCATGATGGTCAAGCACGCCTTCGGTGACCATGCAAGGAAACTGCGCATTTCGTCCACCAAGAGCATGACCGGCCACCTTGTGGCTGCAGCGGGCGCAGTGGAAGCCATAGTCTGCACCCTTGCCATAAAGGATGGTTTCTTCCCTCCAACCATCAACCTGGACGAGCCCGATCCTGCCTGCGATCTGGATTACATTCCGAACGTAGGTGCTTCGGGTACCATCAATGTAGCCGCCAGCGCCTCCCTTGGTTTTGGCGGCCACAATGCCTGTATTGTGATCAGGAAGTACTGATGAAAGCTGATAGATCAAAAATCGAAGAAATACTGCCCCACCGCGACCCCTTCCTCTTCATCGACGAGACCACGGTTGAGGACGATGGTACCATCCATGCCAGAAGGCTATGGAAGGGTGACGAGTTCTTCTTTGCCGGCCATTTTCCGAAGTACCCAGTAGTGCCTGGGGTCATACTGGTGGAGACCATGGCCCAGGCCGGCGGTATAGGCGCCAAGCTGGCTGGTCTTGCCCAGGACGGTCTGTTCTTCCTGGCAACCATCAACAACGTGAAGTTCCGCCGCCAGGTAAGCCCCGGCGACCGCTTCGACATCAAGGTGACCAACCTGCGCACCAGTGCCAGGCTGATCAAGCAGAAGGGCGAAGGCTTTGTGAACGGCGAACTGGCTGTCGAGGCCGACTGGCTGTGCATAGCAGGAGAGAAGTAGATATGAGTATAAAACCAATGGTCAGATCCAACCTGTGCATCAATGCCCATCCTACGGGTTGTGCGGCCATGGTTGACAGCTGGATAAAAAGGGTACAGGCCGTCAGGCCTTCCATCCAGTCGGCCGCAGCCAAGGCAGGCAAGAGCCTGCCAAAGAACGTGCTGGTACTAGGCTGCTCCACGGGATACGGCCTTGCCTCCAGGATTGCCGCTGCTTTTGGCTGCGGAGCCGGCAGCATCGGTGTATCCTTTGAACGTGATGCCACAGACAAGAAGCCGGGCAGCCCCGGCTGGTACAACAACCGCGAGTTCGACCGCCAGGCTTCCTTGGCCGGCATGTACAGCAAGACCCTGAATATGGACGCCTTCTCCAACGAGGCCAGGGCCGAGGTGATACGCCTGGCCAAGGAGCAAGGCCTGGTATTTGACCAGGTGGTATACAGTCTGGCCAGCCCGGTACGCACGGATCCCGCCACGGGTATCATGCACAAGTCAGTCTTGAAGCCCCTGGGCAAACCCTTTACCGGCCGCAGTGTGGATGTAATGAGTGGAGCCATCAGCGAGATAAGCGTAGAGCCCGGCAATGACCAGGAAATCGCCGACACCGTGAAGGTGATGGGCGGCGAGGACTGGGAACTCTGGCTGCGCGCCTTGACAGACGCAGGCCTGTTGGCCAAAGGCTGTGTAACCCTGGCCTACTCGTACATAGGCCCTGAGCACACCTGGGCAGTCTACCGGGACGGCACCATAGGCAAGGCCAAAGCCCATCTGGAGACTACCGCAAAAGCCCTGGACGGCCTGCTGGCCGGCATCGGGGGCAAGGCCTATGTGTCCATAGACAAGGCCGTGGTTACCCGGTCCAGCTCGGTGATTCCCGTGGTGTCCCTGTATATTGCCGCCCTGTTCAAGGCCATGAAGCAACTTGGACTGCACGAGGACTGCCAGGACCAGATGATACGGTTATACCGTGACCGCTTAATGGGGACTGTCCCCACCGACGAGGCCGGACGCATACGCCTGGACGACTGGGAGATGCGGCCTGAGGTTCAGGAACTGACTTCACGGTTCTTCAACGGGGTCACCGAGGCCAATTTGTCCACCACCACCGATTTTGAAGGCTTCCGCAAGGACTTCCTGCAGATACATGGCTTTGATGTGCCCGGCGTGGACTACGAAGCCGAGGTTGCGTACCTCTGAAAAAGAACAGCCTCATCTGTTTCTTTGATACAGTGCCCCGGACGGATGACCGCCGGTTCGGGGTGCAGCACAGCGGACCTGCCGGCCGCCGGGTTACCAATACGGAAGACGACGAGGAGGGGCGAAGACAGGCAATGTACACCAACCTATACGGATACTCCCCGCAATGCCTGGTCGTCGTCGACAACCGGCACAGCCAGCGGGGCCATGGCGCCGGACTGCGGCGCCCGTCTTCCAGACCAAGGTAACGCGGCGGTCATTTTTTGTGTATACTCCAGGCTCTGAAGCCCTGAATCTGGAGAGCCCATGAACATGCTTATTCTGGATGAATCGGAACCCGGCCGGCCACTGCCAAGAAGCGACCGCCGGGTGCAGCATATACTCAGGATCCTGAAGAAACAGACCGGAGACGAAGTGCTGGCCGGCATAGCCAGTGATGGCCAGGGCCCCCTGGCTGGACAGGTCGGCCAGGCTCATCTTGACTCCTGGGACGGCCAGCATCTGGTCCTCTCCTTCAGGCCTGATAGACCGGCCCACCCGCTGCATCCCCTTACCATACTCCTTGGCTTCCCTCGCCCCATACAGGCCAACCGCATACTCAAGGACCTGGCCAGCCTGGGTGTAGCCAGGATAATCCTGAGCGGCACAGCACTAGGCGAGAAGTCATACTTCCAGAGCGATTTCTTCAAGAACCGCGAGTTCCGCATAGCCTTGGTGGAAGGAGCCGAACAGGCCGCCAATCCACGCCTGCCCAAAGTGGAAACCGCCTGGACCCTGGCCAGAGCATTGAAGCTGCTTGACGACTCAGCCCTGCCTGAAATTCCTGTCACAGCCCCCCCTGTCCAGCCAGTGATGCCGACCTCAGCCAGATGGGCTTTGGACCCCTACCGGCAGGAGGGTCAGCTGGGGACAGTGCTGACCGAGGACACTGTGTCGGCCATGAACAGGGCGCTAGACTTGTCTCCGCCACCCCTGATACTGGCCATAGGCAGCGAGCGCGGCTGGACCCCAGCCGAGCTTGACCTGATGGCGGCTGCGGGCTTCCGCTTTGCCGGGCTAGGGGAACGCATACTCAAGACCGAGACCGCGGCGATTGCCGCCACCACCATAGCCCTGGCAAAACTGGGGCTGATGTAGAAACTACAGTTTCAGAGCCGTCTTGAGCTCTCCGACAAGCCTGCCGAACTCGGCGCAGGCAGCCTCCACGGGGGCAGGGGTGGACATATCCACGCCTGCCAGCTTGAGGGACTCGATGGGGAAGCGTGAACCGCCGGAGCGCAGGAAGGCAAAGTAGTCGTCCCTGGCGCCGGGCATGTTCTGCATCACCCGCGCAGACAGCGCGATTGATGCGGAGATGCCGGTGGCGTACTTGTATACATAGTACGAGTTGTAGAAATGCGGAATCCGCAAGCCTTCCAGATCGCTGACTTCTTCCAGCTTCATAGCCGGGCCAAAATAACGTTCCAGCAGGCTACGGTACTCCAGTCGCAGGGCATCCACGGTCAGAGGCTGGCCGCCTTCCATCATGGCGTGGGCCTTGTGCTCGAACTCGGCGAACATGGTCTGCCTGAACAGGGTGGCCAGGAGGTCATCCACCCGGGACGACAGCAGATAGGCCTTGAGGGCCGGGCTGTCAGCCTTGTCGGTCAAGTGCCTGAACAGCAGGGCCTCGTTGAAGGTGCTGGCCACCTCGGCCTCGAAGATGGTGTACGAATAGTGCATGAAGGGGTTGGCCCTGGCGGAGTACCAGGAGTGCATGGAATGCCCGCCTTCGTGGGCCATGGTAAACATGTCACGGATGACATCCTTCTTATAGTTCATGAGTATGTAGGGATCCCCCACAAAGGAGCCCGCGGAGAAGGCCCCGGACCGCTTGCCCTTGTTCTCGTAGCGGTCTGCCCAGCCGCCGAGGAGGCCTCCCTTCAGCGTCGAGACATATTCTTCACCCAGGGGGGCAAGTGCCTCGGCTATGAGGTCAACAGATTCTTCCCAGCTGTGCTCGGCCTTGGCCTGGGGCACCAGGGGCGCGTACACGTCGTAGTGACACAGTTCGTCCAGACCCAGGGCGCGGCGGCGCAGTTCGTAGTAGTCGTGCAGGACGGGCAGATTGTTGCCCACGGTCTTGACCAGGTTGTCGTAGACGCTCTCCGGCACGTCGTCGGCAAACAGAGCCTGGGCTCTGCTGGAGCTGTAATTGCGCACCGTGGCCTGGTAGTTGTCCAGCTTGCACTGGCCGGCGTACAGCTGGGCCAGAGTATTCTTGTGTCCGTCGAAGGCCTTGTAGAACTGGAAGTAGGCTTTCTGCCTGAGCGCGCGGACGGGGTTCTGCATGAAGGACGAGAAACTGGACTGGCTCAGAGGCCTCAGGCCTTCGGGTGTCTCGATGCTGCCGAAATCGAAGTCTACATTGGTCAGGACCGAGAAGGCCTCCTGGGGCGTCCCTGCGGCGTCGGAGGCCAGGGCCAGCAGGCGCTCCTCGGCCTCGGACAGTACATGGGGTTTGAAGCGCAGTATCCTGGCCAGGAAGATGCGGTACTCGTCGTAGCGTTCCTCGGCCAGCCAGGTGTTCATAGAGGCTTCCGGGACGCGCTGGAGTTCCGGATTCATCCAGCTCCAGGCGCCTGCCCCCTTGGTGGCCACCATCATATAGCGGCCCATTCGACCCCGGGAGGAAGAGTCGCCCTCGTCCTCGGTCTGGCGCAGGTGGGCATAATATCCAAGCCGTTCACCAAGCATGGAGAACTCCCTGAAGGACTCCAAGGCGGAGAACAGGGCATCCGACGAGTTGGCAAGGGTGCCCCTGAAGCCTGCGGCGGCCTCCATCATCATTTCCCAGGTCTTGAAACACGACTCCCAGGCTGCTTCGTCAGAGTACAGGGCTCCAAGATTCCATCTATGCTCTGCGGGCACCTCCGCCCGTACTGGTATCTCGTGCTTGGTCTTCATGGTTGCTCTCCTCTGCGACTGTCTTGCCCCCGACGGCGAATCTGGGGGACCGCTGATCCCCGGATGGTGAGGCGGTTTGCAGTGGACAGTATAAACCAAAAGAGCTGGCGTATCATTCCATTTCTGTTCCCCATGATTTAGAATGAAGGGAGCCCGCTTGTCGGAAGCAG
>MIBM01000220.1:6654-13209 GCA_001830645.1 Spirochaetes bacterium RIFOXYC1_FULL_54_7 | reverse complement strand
GGCAACTCCGCGTCTATGGCTATGGCGTTGTCGTCGACTATGGACAGCACCTTGGGTTTGAGCTTCCAGGCTGAGGCGTGGGCGGAACAGACTATGCCGAAAAACCCGCAGTGCGCGATGAGCGCGTGGTTTTCAGGATGGGGTACCTCCGGGAAGGCCGCGATCTTTTCATGCTTGAGAGCCGCCATCCCCATTAGGAAGGGATAGATGTTGCTCATCATGACGGGGCCGCCCAAGGATTCATGCATGATATACTCAGTGAGCAGCGACATGGTGTCGGCTTCGCACGACCACAACAGGCCGCTTTCCTTGAAAAGCAGGTCCCAGGCCAGGCAAGGCGTTGTGTCGGAGTACATGGACTCGTTCAGGCAGTTCATTCCGGCGCCACGGATGCGGACGTCCCCACCGATCTCGCGTTTGACAGCCAGGTACATCTTTACGGCGCTGCGCAGGGGCTTGCAACCCGTAAACCTGTCGCTCAGACCCTTTTCCTTTATGACGGCATCGGCCTCCGCATCGGCTATGAGTTTCGCGTCGGCGCCCAGCTTTTTGAAGCTGCGTTTCTCGATTTCCACGCCGAAACGTTGCTTCATGGCGGTGGAGCAGCTTTCCTCCCACCAATAGAAGCGCTTGAAGATGCTGGCCTGCATTCCCTCGCCCGGGTCGTCCTGGAACACGAGGAATTTAGTGCCCCTCAACTGGCGACGGGCACCCAGCGCGGAGCAGATGGTTTTGGCCTGATCGAGGGTGTAGGGGGTGAATACCTGGGCGCCCCTGGCTTTGAGTAGGCTGACGATTTCCCAGTCCCACATGGCGACGGTGCAGAATTCGGAGGTAAGGACGAGGAAGGGTTTATCGATTCCCAGGATCCTGTCCATCTGCTTGAAGGCATCACCGATTAGTTGGGGGGAATACAATGGCGTCGGCTTCGGGCAGAGACTTACCCAATTCGACAGGCGCGAGGAACTCGGCCTCTTTCGCAAGCTGGTCCGAGATGGTCCGTAGCTGTCCGGGAAATTCTTCATCCATCCCGGATGTGAAGTAGACTGGAAGCAGTCTGGCTTTCATATATGCATCCTCCTCTGTTTTATGGCCTATGTGAACCAGATTACGATATTTTCAAGGAGATATCAAGCATATATTGTCAAGTCTTATCATTATATTGGCTTTTATTATTGACATACGTTTAAAACAGTATATAATAAGGCTGAAACAATATTAATTGAGACTTTATTCGAGACAGGAGGTACGACATGAAAATCGGTATCGACAGTTATTGCTACCACAGGTTCTTCGGAGAGGTGTATCCAGACCAGAAAAAGCCTTCCGGGAAAATGACTATGGAAGCTTTCATCAAACGTGGCCATGAATTGGGAGTTGATGGGCTTTCGCTTGAATCCTGCTTCTTCCCCCGTTTCGACTCTTCGTATCTGGCCGAAATCAAGGCGATGCTCGATTCCTATAAACTTGACCGTGTTTTTGCCTGGGGACACCCGGATGGCCTGGAAGGTGGCAAGAACGGGAAAGCCTTCGATGACATGATGAAGTCCATGGAATATGCCAAGGCCATTGGTGCGGACACCATGCGCGTGGTCGGATCGAGCCTCGCTTTCCGCAATGAGGATCATGGTCCACAGATGAAAAAACTGACAAAGATGTTCAAGACCGCGGCGAAACAGGCGGAGGCCATGGGCTTGAAGATTGCCGACGAGAACCATATCGACTTCGATTCCGACGAGATGATCCAGCTCATCGAGGCTGTAGGATCGCCCAACTTCGGCATAAATTTCGATACGGGCAATTTCATGCGCGTCCACGATGATCCAGTGGAAGGCATGGAAAAACTGGCCAAGTACACGTTCGCCACCCATGTGAAGGATCTTAAACCGATGAAGGGCCTGAGCGTGAAAAACTGGCATTTCTTTGCCACGACTCCCGTGGGGGAAGGCCTTGTCGACAATCTCGCCCTGGCGCGCATCCTGAAAAAGGCCAACTACAAGGGCTTCCTCGCGGTCGAGATCGACTTCCTGCATCCCGACTACAACGACGATGAGGATGCCGCGGTCGCCCAGAGCGTCAAGGAACTCAAGCGCATTGCAGCCTTGGTGGGCTGATAAAAAGGGGACAGAAATGAAAGAACTCAGGATAGGCATAGTCGGCCACAAGTTCATGGGCAAGGCGCACAGCAACGCCTGGAAGCGGGCTCCTGAATTTTTCAGCATGGAAGCGAAACCCGTCCTGCAGGTTGCCTGCGGCAGGAACCAGGAACAGCTGGACGAGTTCGCCAAAAACTGGGGCTGGAAACGCACCGAGACGGACTGGAAAAAGATGGTCGAATCCGACGATATCGACATCGTGGATATCTGCTCACCCCAGGTCACCCATTATGAAATCGCCATGGCCGCGATAAAGGCAGGGAAGCATGTGTTCTGCGAGAAACCCCTGGCCATGAACGTGAAGCAGGCCGAGGAGCTTTGGGCTGTGGCGCAGAAAACCGGCGTAACCCACTATGTAAACCACAACTACCGCCGTTGTCCCGCGGTCAGGCTTGCCAAACGCCTGATCGACGAAGGTAAGGTTGGCCGTATATTCCACTGGCGTGGTGCCTACCTGCAGTCCTGGATAGTCGATCCCGATTTCCCGCTTACCTGGCACCTACGCAAGGAGTTTTCCGGTTCGGGACCGCAGGGCGACCTCAACTCTCATTCGGTGGACCTGGCCCGTTACCTGGTGGGCGATATCAAGACAGTTACCGGCATGACGGCCAACTTCATAACCGAACGACCCCTTCCCGACGAAGCCGCTTCTGGTACATTCAAGGGTGGCTCCTCCGGCACAGGCAGGGGCAAGGTCACGGTGGAAGACGCTGCCTTCATGATCGTGGAATTCGAGAACGGCGCGTTGGGTTCCTTCGAGGCCACCAGATTTGCCCCGGGAAGGAAGAACTACAATTATTTCGAGATCTATGGCGAGAAGGGTAGCATACTTTTCAATCTGGAAAACATGAACGAGCTGCAGTACTATTCGTCTGCCGATCCGGATTACGCACAGGGCTTCAGGACCATACTCGCCACCGAGGGCAGTCATGAGTATATGGCTAACTGGTGGCCGGCAGGGCATATTATAGGATACGAGCACGGATTCGTGCATGCTGTTGTGGATTTTGTGGATGCGATCAACAAGAAGACCCGCATACGCCCCGATTTCTACGATGGTATGATGGAGCTCAAGGTGCTTGAAGCCGGACTCGAGTCTGCGGAGAAGGGCAGGAAGATAGTATTGTCCTGACCGTTTCCCCCGACCAGCGCCGATCTTCAAGAGAGTCTGCCGGTTCCGAAGAACCGGCGGCTTGCTCAATCTGACTCAAGTGGGGAAGTGAACGCATGGCCAGGCAGAAAAGCGTACGTTCCGCCATTTTCCGTTCCCACCTTGCTATCATCGTCCTTATGACCCTTATCTACACAACCTTCTTCTATTTCTATACCGCCGATATCCTGCGTAAACGGGCGGTCGCAGCACTCCAGGAATTCTCATCCTCCTTCGCACGCTCGATCGACGCCGAGATAATGAAGATGAACAACATCTCCCTGAATATCACCAACTCGGAGGTGATCAAACGCGGCTTCGCGGATTTCGGGATTCTCCATGCGATGCCGGAAAGCGCTGACAGGAATTTCCGGAAGTACCAGGTGACGAAACAGCTGAACGATCTGATGTTCACGCTCATTGGCCCCCTCAAGCCGGTACCCCAGGTGAACCTCTACAGTCTGGATGGCGGTATGGTGGGGACAGGTATCTTCTCGCGGGATGCGGATCTGGATGTCAAGGCTATGGACTGGTTCGCCGACTTGGATTTGAAGTACGGAGCCAAGCTTGTCTCCTATCCCCGGGAAGACAAATTGCTTGACGCGACTTTCGTGATCTACCGGCAAAAACTCTACATCTCTATCTGCCGTGTCTTTTTCAACCAGGAAAAGGATGCCGCAGGCGTCATCGAGGTGAAACAGTTCCACGATGAGATTTTCAAGAATTATGGTGGTGGGGAAGAGTCCGTATTTGTTTTCGATGGAAAAGGACAGCAGCTGTACCCCCTTCCAGGAATAGCCTCGGAATGGGATGCCGGTTTCCTTTCTGGATTGGTCCCCGGTATTCCAACGGGATCGTTCGGTGCGGACGGCAAGGGCCGCGAGATGCTGATAGCGCAGGAATGCAGACAGACTGACTGGAAAGTCGTGGTGGCTGAAAAAGAGGGGCTCCTGCTGAAACCGGTGAGGGATTTTTCCTACATGATCCTGCTGTTGGGTATCATGGTCGCCGCGGCGGCGGTATGGTTCGCGTCGCGCGTCTCCGCCGGAATCACCTCACCCATCTCGAATCTCAAGTCCGCCCTAAAGCTGTTGGAACAGGAAGGCATCCTGCACGACAGGCGTGTGGACATGGCCACCGATCTGGACGAGTTTGGCGAATTGCAGCTGTCTTTCAATGAGATGCAGGCTAAAGTACGTGAATCGGTCCATGGCATGCTGGAAGCCAAGGACGGTGAAATGCGTGCGACCTTTCTGGCCCTGCAATCCCAGATGGATCCACATTTTCTGTTCAATATGCTGAGTGTACTGGCCATAATGGCCGAGGAAGGCTTGAACCGTGAGTTGGCCGAGACGATTGGCCATCTTACCCATCTGTTGCGTTACAGCGCTTCCGGCTCGTCATCCTTCGTCACCCTTTCGGAGGAAATGGAATATACGCGACACTATTTACTTTGCATGAAAACACGGTTCCGCGATGATCTGGATTTTAATATTTCCATCCCGCCCGGGATGGAGTCCTTGATAATTCCCAAGCTAATTGTGCAACCGCTGGCGGAGAATTGCATGAAATACGCGACGAACCGGGAACCGCCTTGGTCTATCCGTGCGGAAGGCAGCTTGAGGGACGGTACATGGGAGATCGCGGTTCTGGATAATGGACCCGGCTTTGACCCGGCATACCTGGTGGATCTGAACCGGATTCTGGCATCCCGAGGTTCGGGCGGGCAAAGCCCCGGTCTCGATGTGGGAGGCATGGGGCTGCGGAGTATCGCATCCCGCCTTTTCCTGCATTTTGGATCTGAGGCGTACTGCAGGGTGTGGAACACCGAGGGGGGAGGGGCATGTGTAGCCATAGGGGGGAGGTTTACCGATGGTGGATAAATTCAGGATCCTCGTCGTCGAGGATGAGTCCGCTATCCGCGAGAATATCGTCAAGAAACTGAAGGAAGCCCATGCGGGCTTCGAGGTTGTTGCCGAGGCGCACAATGGAGCCGCGGCGCTTGAAAAGCTGAAGTCCACTGCGGTTGACCTCCTGGTTACCGATATACGTATGTCGGTCATGGATGGGCTCGAACTGGTGGAATCGGTTTATTACCATTATCCGGAAATGAAGATGATGATCATCTCCGGCTATAATGAATTCGAATATGCCCGCCAGGCGCTTCATTTTGGTGTCAGCGAATTCCTGCTCAAGCCGGTGAATAGCTCGGAATTGAGAAATGCCCTCTGCCATATCCATGACAGGTTAAGTGAGGACAACGTCGAGGCGTACGCCTATCTGAACGGCATCCCTGAAAAGGAAGCGCGCGTCCAGCTTGCCGAGTCGGCCGCGGAATATTACCGTTCGAATTATCTCAAACATCCATCGTTGGAGCAGGTGGCTGAACGCCTGCGCGTAAGCCCAGCGTATCTGGGCAGGGCGTTCAAGGATCAATTCCAGGTCTCGCCCAGCAAGTACCTCTTCGACCTTATCATGAACCAGGCCAAGAAGATTCTGAAGGAACGACCGGATTTGATGGTGAAGGAAATCTCATCCCTTTTAGGTTACGATGATCAGTGCTATTTCAGCAGGGCTTTCAAGAAAATCACTGGCTTGAGTCCGTTGGAATACAAGGAACGCGCGGATTTGAATTAAGGGTGTCCACAGGCCGGGAACGCACTCTGCTCCGATTGAATTATCCATACACCGAATCGTTTCTGTCCATATACGTCTGAGCGGGACGGCCTTATCCTCTGTTTGAGGATGGGGTGAATGAAACCAATCAGCTTGCAGTCAATACGATCCAACGAACGGTCGGGCATTTACATCGTGCTCCTGATTCTTGTGGGAGCGGCCTTCGTCGTCAATGTACTCTTGGGAGTAAATTTTTTCAGGCTCTCCAATCTCCTCAACATCGCGCGCAGTTTCTCCATGCTCGGTCTCGCGGCTCTGGGCCAGACCATCGTCATCATTTCCGGCGGGCTCGATCTTTCGGTGGGAGAGGCGGTTTCCACATCCAACGTGATCGCGGCCAATTTCATGGTGGGCGACGATGCGCGCCTCTTTGCGGGTATTGTCATTGTATGCCTTTTTGGAGCCCTTGTGGGTCTGCTCAACGGCTTGCTGGTTTCAAAGCGGAATGTTCCGCCCTTCATCGCAACCCTTGGCATGGCGACGGTTGTCAAGGGCATCCGCCTGATCTGGACAAAGGGACTTCCCACCGGAAGCATCCCGGAATCACTCAAGACTCTGGGAACGGGAACAAGC
>MIBM01000220.1:5740-6637 GCA_001830645.1 Spirochaetes bacterium RIFOXYC1_FULL_54_7 | reverse complement strand
GCTTTACGTTTTCGTCGTTGGCGCGCTTGTGATTTCCTTTATATTGACCAGGACTGGATTCGGTCGCCGCATCTACGTGACGGGTACGAACCGTAACGTGGCTGTACTCAGTGGTATCCGGGCAGACCGGGTCACCATCATGGCTTACGTGACGTGCAGCGTCTGTGCGGCCTTGGTGGGTGTGCTCATAGGCGGGTACACCGGCATGGCGGACCAGTTCTCCGGGGACGGATACGACATTGACACCATCGCAGCCTCGGTACTGGGCGGCGCGGCCATCGGAGGCGGGATCGGCAGCGTGTCCGGAACTGTCATCGGTACGATCATCATGCTCATCGTCACCAACCTGAGCGTGCTGGCACATTTCCCCATTCAGAGCCAGATGCTCATGAAAGGAATCCTGATCATCATCGCCCTCTGGCTTAACGGCAAGAAGGCGTAAAATGATGCCCGCTTACGGCGGGCCATATCCCTGTGGATAGGAGACACACATGTCGAGGAAAAAAGGTATTGTGGTTGCGGTAATCGCAATCGTCGCAGCCTCCATGCTCGCGGCGCCCGCGTTTGCCGCGGGCAAGAAGGAAGTCGAGAAAACAGGCTTCGTGATCGGTTGGAGCACCGCCGGTATGGGCGATTCATGGCGCTTGTTCCTGGATGCCAATTTCAAGGCGGAAATCGCGAATCACCCGGAGATCGAGAAATTCTACATCACCAACGCGGATGAGAAACCGGAGAAGCAGATAGCCGACATCGACGACCTGATCACCAAGAAAGTGGATGCATTAATCGTGTACCCGACAGTCGGCGACGCCATTGTCCCCGCACTCGAACGCGCCTATGCCAAGGGCATACCCGTCATTGTGTTCGGCGGCACGATAAACACCGACCGCTATACCA